>JBDRPB010000136.1:0-9665 GCA_043809485.1 Pseudomonadota bacterium
GAGATGAAAAATACTCCACAATGCTGTCAGTGAGGGATTCAATGGTGTATTCGGGGGGGGTAAGAGTTACTGTGAAGCCATTCTTCTGAGCAGTCTTCGCGGTGATAGGCCCAATACAGGCCACTGCCACTGAGTCCATCCATTTCTGTAACTTCCGGACATCGGGTTTAAACATCTCAACAAAATTATTTACAGTGGAAGAACTTGTGAAGGTCACCATATCAATGGCCCCTTTTTCAAGCATTTCCCGCACCTTTACTGTATCATGATCGGGCCTGACCGTCCTGTAGGCCGGTACCACCTCAACCTGGGCCCCCATCTTTCGTAATTCCTCAGGCAGAACCTCCCTTGCGCGTGCCGCTCTTGGAAGAAGGATATTTGTCCCTTTGATTCCCAGTTTCTTAAAGCTCTCTACTACTGCTTCTGCCCGGTACTCGCCAGGTATCAAGTCCGGTTTGATCCCAAAGCCATGCCAGATTTCGGCTGTTTTTGGACCAATTGCTCCAATTTTTATTCCCTTGAGATCCCTGACATCCTTTCCAAGGGCCTCCAGCCTTTTTAAGAAGTATTGGACGCCATTTACGGAGGTAAAGAGCAGCCACTGGAAATTTTCTAAAGCTTTGATGGCGCGATCGATCGCATCCCAGCTTTCCGGCGGCACCACTTCTATTGTAGGGAACTCGATACATTCTGCGCCCAGCTCTGCCAGGGCTGAGAGAAAGCCGCTTGCCTGTTCTCTGGCCCGGGTCACTACGATACGTTTTGCAAAGAGTGGCCTTGTTTCAAACCAGTTGAGCTTCTCTCTCAGGTGGATTACATCGCCAACAACGATAATGGCCGGCGGCGTAATGCCACTCTCCCTGGATAACCGGGCAATATCCGTAAGGGTTCCCTTAATTGTCTTTTGCTCGGATACAGTTCCGCTGCGGATCACAGCGACGGGAGTATCAGGCGTTCGCCCATGTCCCATCAGTCTTTCAGCAATACGCGGCAAATTCCCAACACCCATCAGAAAGACCAGAGTGCCGACACCTGTTGCAAGCTTATCCCATGCAATGTCTGATGTTTCTTTTTGGGGGTCCTCATGGCCAGTTATGAAGGCTACCGTGGAGGTGTAATCCCGGTGGGTCAGAGGAATCCCTGCATAGGCCGGTACAGCGATTGCAGAGGTGATCCCAGGCACAACCTCAAAATTTATACCAGCCTCAACCAGTTCCAGGGCCTCCTCTCCGCCTCTTCCAAAAATAAAAGGATCTCCCCCCTTCAGCCTTACTACAAAATGTCCTTTCCTGGCCCTGTCAACGATCAGTGAGTTGATATCTTTCTGAAGCATGGTGTGATTGCCACCCTTTTTTCCAACATATATCAACTCCGCATTAGTATCTGCGTATTCGAGAAAAATCCGGTTCGCCAGGCTGTCATAAATTATCACATCAGCACGAGACAGGCATTCTTTAGCCTTTATTGTCAGAAGCCCCGGATCTCCAGGGCCGGCCCCTACGAGATATACCTTGCCCGTTTTTTTCCCTGTCATGCCCTATCACCTTTAAAAAAGAGACCCGCATGGCCCCAATATCTTCCCGAACTTTTTGAGAAGTTACTGGGGTTTTACGGTTTCTCATATATGCGCGCCAGTATCTTATCTGCCCCGGAATCGAGTAGTCTTCTGGCCAGTGTGACGCCAATTTGTTCAGCCTGGGCCTTTTTCCCTGTGATTTCATCCCTGACAGTATTTGATCCATCCAGTTCAGCCACCATTCCTGCCAGGTGAAGCACTCCATCCCTAAAACGGCAGAATGCGGCAATGGGAACCTGACAGCCGCCTTCCAGCTCCTTTAAAAACGCCCGCTCTGCCCTTACCGTTACTTCGGTCTCCTCATGGTTCAGAAATTCAAGCAGGCTGACTGTCAGCTCATCGTCACGCCGTACCTCCAGTCCAAGCGCGCCCTGGCCGATGGCAGGCAGCATCTGGTCCGACGGAATGACATGGGTAATGCGTTTCTCAAGCCCAAGGCGTTTAAGGCCCGCAGAGGCCAGGATAGTTGCCTGGATTTCTCCCTCTTCAAGCTTCCGGAGTCGGGTGTCCACATTTCCCCTGAGTGGCACAATCTCAAGGTCACGACGTATTGTGAGCAACTGGGCTGCCCTTCTCAGGCTGCTGGTCCCTACTCTTGCCCTCCGGGGCAGATCCTGGATTGTTTGATATTTTACGGAGACAAAGGCATCCCTTGTATCCTCTCGCTCTGGGAAAGCAGAAAGCATAAGCCCTTCTGGCAATTCAGCGGGGACGTCTTTCATACTATGAACTGCCAAATCGACTGCTTTTGCGAGGAGCGCCTCTTCGATTTCTTTCACGAACAGCGCTTTTCCACCGATTTTGTTCAACGGGGTATCAAGAATTTTGTCCCCGGTGGTCTTTATCCTGACCAGTTCAACCTGAATATGGGGGTGTCTGGCCTCAATCTGTTTCTTGACCCATTCACTCTGGGCAAGCGCCAGCATGCTTCCTCTTGTGCCGATTTTCAAAGTCATGGTGTCTTTTTCAATAAAAACCTGATTAGCTCCAGGTCATGGGGTGTCGTAACCTTGATATTTTTTTCAGACCCCTCCACCACCGTCACCGGAATTCCCAGTCTTTCTATCAGTGCTGAGTCGTCTGTTGCCTCATCCCACCTCTCGATCATGGCCTTTTGATGGGCTGCTTCGATATCTTCATAACGAAATACCTGGGGGGTCTGAACCAGCCATATGTGCTTCCTGGCATAGGTCTTTACCACATAGCCATCACTGTCGATCTCTTTAACTGTTTCTTTTGCTGGCAGTGCAGTGATTACAGCCCGATGGGTCTTTGCTGCTTCAATCACCCGCTCAATTAATGTTTCGTCAATACCCGGCCGAACACCGTCATGTATCAGGACAAGGCCGTAGTTTTTCCCTGCGGCTTCGAGGCCCAATCTTACTGAATCCTGACGTAGCGTCCCTCCGGGAACGACTTTCTTGACCTTTTCCAGCTTGAATCTTTCTACGATTTCTTTGCGACAGTAGCCCACGTCCATCGAAGGAACAACCAAAATGATTGCATCCACGGCAGGGCAATTCTGAAAAGGTTTAAGGGTTACTGCCAGGAGAGGCCTGCCTTCAAGCTCCGTAAACTGCTTTGCCCGATCGCTTCCCATGCGGATCCCCGATCCAGCTGCCGGGATAATAGCTACTGTTTTGTTGAGGTCGGAAGCATTCTCTTTTTTTGACATGCGCTGTAAGCAACCCTTTATAAAAAACAGGCCCTGGAAAACCAGGGCCCAGACACTAACTCGATTAATCAAACATTCTGCATTCGCCTGTTTCAGCCTTGGGCCACCTTTCTTGTCTGCTTCTTCAAGCGATTGATGCGGCGACGCAGAATATCAATTTTTTTCCTATCTTTTGCTTTGCGCGCTTTTTGCTTATCAAATTTAAACTGGACGATCTTTTTTTTCAATTCTTTCACGCTTGAGGTGGGCTTAATTGGCTTCTTTTTTTTCTCCTGTGCTGGCTTTTCGTCCTCAATGTCCTTATCCTTTTTAATAATATCAAGCAGGACCTCTTTTTTCATGGCGGTTACACCGGTAACCCCAGGAATTTCCAAGGCTACCTCTTTCAGTTCCTTAACCGTCATTTTCTCAAGAGGTTTTTTCAATTCCTGTCTTTCTTCCTTGATCTCTTTCTCAATCCCCCTGTCTTCGTAAATAACCGCTAATAGCTCTTCCTTCCTCATAACGCTAAACCCGGTAACCCCGGGAATCTCTTTGGCTGTCTCCCTCAATTCCTTGACAGTCATCTCTTCCAGGGGTTTCTCGGAAACCTGCGTTTCTTCCTGCGTCTCTTCCTTTTTAATTTCATCTTCCATAGTAAGTTCTCCTGCTGTATTTCTTTTAATTAATTTCCATCGACAAACTCATCTGACCCCCCTCCCCCCAGGGAGGGGTGAGATTTTTCCCCTTAAGAGAAAACGGATCTACTACTTCTTAATAAAAGGCGTGAAGAGGTCAATCGGGATCGGAAAAAATGTTGTTGTACTGCTCTCTGAAGATATCTCCCTCAGGGTCTGAAGGTATCTCAACTGAAGGGCTTCTGGGTGTTTTGTTATGATACCTGCAGCGTCTGCCAGGCGGGTGGCGGCCTGAAATTCACCTTCTGCATTTATGACCTTGGCCCGCCGCTCCCTCTCGGCCTCAGCCTGCTTGGCCATGGCTCTCTGCATTTCCTGTGGAAGGTCAATATGCTTTACTTCAACGGTGGAGACCTTTATGCCCCACGGATCAGTGTGTTTATCAAGGATGCTCTGTAACTGGGTGTTGATCTTGTCCCTTTCTGCCAGCAGTTCATCGAGCTCCACCTGCCCGCATACACTCCGCAGTGTAGTCTGTGCCAGTTGTGATGTGGCAAAAAGGTAATTCTCCACCTCAATAGTAGCATTTCTAGGCTCCATAACCCGGAAATAGATGACCGCATTCACCTTAACGGAGACGTTATCCCTGGTGATCACATCCTGTGGAGGCACATCCATGGCCACAAGGCGCAGGCTCACCTTGACCATCTTATCGATGACCGGAATGAGGATAATTAATCCCGGGCCTTTGGTTTTGATCACTCGGCCAAGACGAAAGATCACGCCTCGCTCATATTCCCTTAGAACTCTAATGGCGGATGCAAGAAAAAACACAATCAGCACTATTGCAAGAATGTAAAACATGTTGTCCTCCTTTTAGTTAATATTCCTAAATGCTGGTCTTTTTGACTGATAAAACCAGTCCTTCTACACCTTCCACTTCCACTTTTTCTCCTGGTTCAACCCTTTCCCTGGCCTTTGCCCGCCAGTACTCCCCATGTACAAAGATCAGTCCCTCAGGGTCGATCCGCTCCTTCACCAGGCCAACCTCGCCCAACAGGCCGTCCGCCCCGCTCATTGGTCTGGCCCGATAGGCCCGGAATGCCAGGCTCGCAACCACAACAAAAAATCCACCCACCAAAAGGATGGTCGGCAGCATCAGATTTAGAGAAACGCTCATATCCTCAAACAGCATGATAGAACCTATGGTCAAGGAAATCAATCCACCAATGGAGAGGATACCATAACTCGTCACCTTTATCTCGACAATAAAAAATATAATAGCCAGGGCAATGAGGAGGAGACCGGCATAATTGACCGGCAGGGTCTGAAAGGAGAAAAAAGCGAGAATCAGGGAGATGGCACCGATCACACCCGGAAAGATGGCCCCTGGATGAGACATCTCAAAGTAAAGCCCGGCAAGCCCGATCATCATGAGGATATAGGCAATGTTCGGGTCACTGATGGTCTTGAGCACCTTGTCGCGCCAGCCGGGGCGAAAATAGGTCTTTTTAAGGTCTGCGGTTTTAAGAGTGATCGTACCCCCGGATACACTGATCTCCCTTCCGTCTATCTTTTGGAGGAGTTCGTCAATGTCCTTTGCCACCAGGTCAATTACATTATGTTCGAGCGCTTCATCAGCGGTTATGGAAACGCTTTCCCGAATCGCCTTCTCTACCCATTCCCCGTTTCTTCCCTTGTCTTCCGCGAGTCCCCTGGCATAGGCGGCCATATCGTTCACCACCTTCTCTGACATGGTCTTGTCAATATCTTTGCCGCCTGCTGTGACAGGATGGGCAGCCCCGATGTTCGTCCCGGGTGCCATGGTCGCTATATGGGCTGCCACTGTGATCATTACGCCTGCAGAGGCTGCACCGGCCCCACTGGGTCCCACCCATACGGCAACCGGGATTGGTGAATTCAATATGGCCTTGATAATGGTACGCATGGAAGAACCCAACCCCCCCGGAGTATCGAGGCGGAGTATGGCAAGCCCTGCACCTTGTTTGGCTGCTTTTTCCAGGCCTCTGGTCACATACATGGCCGTACCCGGGCTGATTGGACCTTCAAGCTCAATAATGAAGACTTCATTTTCGGCCAGGGCCATTCCAGACGTTCCAAAACCCGGAATTCCCAATATTGCAAGGCTGATAAAAACAAAGCAGAAAAAGGCTGTGGTTCTTTGCTTAGCCATTTTTTTTGACCTCCAGGCTCAGGGGCTTTGTGGGAGCCCCAGATGTTTCATGATCTTTTTGATATCTTCCCATACCTGACCTTTTAACTCACGCTCCCGAGACGGATTCCTGATGATATAGGCCGGGTGATAGGTGGGCATAACCGGGATATCCATATAAGAATGCCACGTGCCCCTCTTAAGGGTAATTTTGAAGTCACCCCCCAGCAGGGCCTGACCGGCTATCCGGCCGAGGATACAGATGACCTCGGGTTTAATGATACTGAGCTGCTGCTTCAAAAAGGGAATACAGGTCTCGATTTCATCCCTCATAGGATCGCGATTGCCGGGCGGACGGCATTTCACCACATTGCAGATATAGACATCTTCCCGGGTGAGCCCCATGCCGTTTTCGATGATCTTTGTTAGCAGTTTTCCGGCCTCGCCCACAAAGGGCTTGCCAATTATGTCTTCCTCCCGACCGGGACCTTCTCCCACAAACACAAGCTTTGCACCAGATGAGCCTTCACCAAAGACCAGGTTGTTTCTGCCCTTATGGAGGTTACACCGCTGGCAGTCACCTATGAAGGTTCGCAGGGCTTCTAAGGAAGTAAGATTATCTGCTCCTTTTTTCTTATCCTGAGTCCCTGTTATTCCACCCTCAGGATAATTCAATGCCTCTGTTGGTATGGGTGGCGGTTCAATGCCCATCTCCTCATTGATCATTATCAGTTTCTTTAGATGACCAAAGATATCTCTAATTTCCGTTTCTGTGTTCAAGACTACCTTCCCACATTGCGTTTATCCTGTCGAGCACCAAATCGGCAACCTCATCCTTTGTCATCAGCGCCAGGTCTTCTATCTGTCCGTCGCTGTATATGATTTTGACGATATTGGTGTCCGTTTCAAACCCTGAATCCTCTCTTGAGACGTCATTGGCCACAATCATATCCAGATTTTTGGCCCTTAGCTTTTTCTTTGCATTTGCCATCAAGTCTTTTGTTTCAGCGGCAAACCCCACCAACAGGCAATCGGACTCTTTCCTGGCAGATCCCAATTCAGCCAGTATGTCCGGGTTTTTTACCAGTTCAAGAGATAAGGAATCCTCCTCTTTTTTAATCTTGTGGGCCGCACTATCCCTTGGCCTGTAGTCAGAAACCGCTGCTGCCTTGATGATGACATTACACTTGGGACGATTTTCAAAAACAGCCTGCTTCATGTCCTCAGCCGTTTTTACCCCCCAAAATTCAACGCCATAAGGCGGCTTCAGGCTGGTTGGTCCGCTAACAAGAGTCACTGAGGCACCCCTGCGTCTGGCGGCCCTGGCCAGTGCATAACCCATTTTACCGGAAGACCTGTTGGTAATATATCGCACAGGGTCGATGGGCTCTACGGTGGGGCCCGCGGTCACAAGGATCTTTAACCCTGAAAGGTCCTGCGGGGAGATCAGGATAAATGCCTGTTCCATAATATCCTCGGGCTCTGGCAGCCTCCCAGGACCTTCTGTGTGACAGGCGAGTTGCCCCTCACCCGGTTCCATGACAGTAATTCCCCTCGCCTTTAGTACCCTGAGGTTGTCCTGTACAGCCGGATTCTTAAACATTTGACTATTCATAGACGGGCAGACCAAAATCCCGGCTGTGGCCGCGAGCACCATAGTGGATAAAAAATCATCTCCGATACCGTGTGCCATCTTGGCTATGAAATTGGCCGTTGCCGGTGCAATGATGATCAGGTCCGATTCCTGGCCCCAGGAAATATGGTCTATGGATGTCCCTTCATTGTCCCACATGTCCCGGATAACCCGGTTTCCCGAGAGGGCCGCAAATGTAAGGGGAGTCACAAATCGGGCGCCATTGGATGTCATGGTCACGAATGTTCGAGCACCCGCCTTTACAAGGAGTCTGACCAGCTCTGCAGCCTTATAGGCGGCAATCCCACCACATACTCCCACTATGATCTTTTTCCCTTTCATATCTCTAACATCCCGAAATTTGTATCCTGTCAGTATCTACCATAATTCTCCAGTTCACTCTGCGCTATCCTGGTAACCCAAGTTTCGTCCTCCCCCAACATGGACATGATTTTTCCCCCTTCCTCAGTGGCCTCCTGATAGGTTGCAAAAAAACCGACACGGAGTCTCATCCAATCCCGGCCTTTTACCCTTGCCTCGCTAATGTACACCCGGTAGCCATTTTTCATCAATGTAATGGCAGGCGGAACAAGGCTTTTCATGTTTTGGGAAGAAATCACACTAACCACCCAGATCTTTTGTGCCACTTTGGCCAGGTTTTCTTTTGCGTCTTTTTCTGTCACAAATTTCAGGTTAAGACCTTCGGGCAGCTTTTCGGCCTCAAAGTTTTCCAATACATTCACCCCATTAGATCTATCCGTGTTCAGCCTGAAGAGGCTTGACC
The DNA here is from genome assembly GCA_043809485.1 of Pseudomonadota bacterium. Classification (GTDB taxonomy): domain Bacteria; phylum Desulfobacterota; class DSM-4660; order Desulfatiglandales; family Desulfatiglandaceae; genus 4484-190-2. The sequence goes on from JBDRPB010000136.1 coordinate 8,459, forward strand.
ATTTCAGGTCGAAAGCCTCGGCCACTTTCATTCCACCAAGTCTATCCATGTTAAGGCGGAAAAGGCTGGGCCACATTAATGTGTTGCCGTACACATCTTCGCTACCTGCTACCCTGGAAAGGCTATCGCCCTTTTGCACCTTGTAGTAGCCATCCTCTTCCTTAATAACTTCCTGCCCTTCCGGCTTCTCTATCAAAGAGGGGGAATCCGGTTGCCTTTCTTCATCTTCAAGGGAAACTGTTTCAGTGACTGCAGTGGGCGTTTCTTCTGGTTCGTTGTTTATACTTTGACTGGCCAACGCAACCAGAGGAATCTCCCGCACATGGTTTGTTATGGGGACCACGACCCTTGGCGTTTGAACTTCTTTCTGTTCCTCCTTTGAACAGGCTGCTCCAAAAAAAAGGGGCACGGCAATGCAAAAAATGGCCACGAGGAGCCTTATAAGCGATAGGGGCTTGCCTGAGGAATCATCCCCACCAAAATGCATTAATCACTCCCTTAAAAACAAAGGCAAAACCGTAATTTGAGCCAAAAAAATATCGTTATCTCAGGCCAAGCCTGAAAATCCAAATGCTTAAAACCAAAATACGTACCATCTCAATAAGTCTGGGCATTCCGAGCCTTCCCCCTTTTGCAAAGGGGGATTGTGGCCTCCGGCTCGTAGGGCCTACGGCTCGGAGAGGGGATTTTCTTAATACAGCCCGAATTTATTGAGAACTTACCAAAATGCTCTCACTCTTCTGGCCACAGGGGAGGAATTTGCTCAGGATTGTATATGGCATCAGAATAATTCCATTAAACCCTAAAAAGCGGCTATTGACAATAAAAAATTGGTAAAGCTCAAAAGGTTTGGTACCAGCAAGGTTATGAGACTCTCTTTTCAGCGCCGCCTCTGGCCACCGAAGTTGCCAGTTTGATCAAAAAAGTGACGCTGGCCTTGCCGAGTCACATACGAGGAGCCAGGAAATGCGATTATACCCGAATTTCTTGAGATGTTACGGAAAATCAACTGAAAATCCTGTCGAAATCCAAAACCTGTTTTGACATGAATGAAATATGGTATAAAATGACTCCAAAGAGAAGTTGTTTTCAGAAATTATCATTATGGTTTCGATCTGGCAGGACCGTGGGGTCTCTTTTTAAAGGACGCAATCCCGCTTCAGCGGGACTTGTCGAACGCCCCGTGGCTTTGAATAAATGCTCCGGG
>JBDRPB010000137.1:0-11828 GCA_043809485.1 Pseudomonadota bacterium
GAACAAAACGCCCAACTCGCCTTGCAGTTCTCCCGCCGCGGGTATGTAATGGAAACAGGCGAGATAGCCCTTGCCGACACTTCAGCAGAACTGCTTAATAACGAGGAAGTGAAAAAGGCCTATTTGGGCGAGTGAGCAACCCTTCGCCGTAGCATCTGAACACGCCTCAGCCCGACTTGACTGTGAGGGCCTCTTTGATGTCCTCTTCAGTGACTCCTAAAAGATAGAGAATATTTTTCAGGCGGGACCTGCCCAGCGAGACATTGGCCGCACGGTCAACTCCCTTCTTGGCATTGTAGGCAATACCCAGGCCGGCCTGGCCGAGCATCAGCGCGTCGTTGGCCCCATCGCCCACAACCACAGTTTGGTCGAGAAGAATCCCCTGGTCGCAGGATGTCTGGTTGACAATGCGGGCTTTCTGGGCGGCGTCTATGATAGGCCCAACAATCCTGCCGGTCAGGACACCGTTTTTTATCTCCAGCTTGTTTGCAAAGGCAAAATCAAAGCCGAGTTTTTCCTTGAGGTAGTCTGAAAAAAAGTCGAATCCGCCGGTGATCACTCCCAACTTATAACCCAGCCACCTGAGCGTGGTCGTCAGTTCCTCGACCCCCTGGGAGAGGCGCATGTTGTTCCTGATCTCGGTCAATTCGCTTACGGCCAAGCCCTTGATCAGGGCGACGCGCTGGATGAGCGACTCCTCGAAGTCGAAATCACCCCGCATAGCCTTTTCTGTGATTCGAGACACCTCCCGGTAAACACCGGCCCGGAGGGCCATCTCGTCGATTATTTCCATATCCACCAGGGTGCTGTCCATGTCGAAGAAGATCAAGCGCTTATTCTTGCGATATGCCTCCATCTTTTGAAGTGCCAGGTCTATGTTGAGTTCATGGCTTTTGACCATGATCTTTTGCTTTAGCCGGCTCAGGCTGGAGGCGCTATTGACGTTAAGGATCATCTCCACGGACAGGGCGTCATGGTGTGCCAGGCTGGATATCATTTCGATGTTGACCTTCTCCTCACCCAGGATCCTGGAAAGCTCTGCCAGGGCATGGGTGCCCCCAAAATGGGTAAGGACGTAAAGGTTACGCTGGTTGAGTGCGAGGACCTCGTTTGGAGAGAAAAACCTGAAATTGAGGGTCAAATTGAGTTTGCTCGCTTCGAAAAGGAGATCCTTAATGACACTGTCTTTTGAGTCACTGGCTTTGCTCAGATCCAGAAGCAAATATAGCCCCAAAAGATTTTGTAACGAAGCCTGTTCAATGTCTACTACCTCTACATTGTGCTCCATCAATACCCGGACGAGGGTGGCTGTGATTCCGGGCCTGTCCTGGCCGGAAACGTTCACCATCAACAGATTTTTACCTTCTTTCATTTGCTATCCTTTCTTTGGTCCTGGCGACAGGTGTCGCCACGTAATTAGTCACTTCCCCTGCAACCAGAAAACACGGTGTTTGGCAAGCGTTGACTTTCAACTGATGGATAATAGGAAAAAGGGGTTTGTGAGTCAAGAAATACTAAGAAATTCCAGCAATTCTCATTATGACCATTAGGCCTTGCTAATGCAGGGCCGTGGGGTCTCTTTTTAAAGGCCGCAAGACAAATTCTACCACAGCTTGTCGAACGCCCCCGTGGCTTTGAATAAAGGCTCCGAGCAGGCAGAGAAGACGTCAGTTGCAAAGGAGACTCTCCTTTGGGGCTGTCCCATAACGAATTTCAAGGCTACGCTGCCGTTCAATAGAATGAAATAAGCATTTGCGGCCTTTAAAAAGAGACCCCACGGTCCTGCCAGATGAAAGCCACAATTAGAATTGCTGAAGAAACTCCTTGCATTTGGAGAGCTCTATTTTTAGAATGTTCAGTCGTTAGAATGCTCCCCGGCACAATTGTATCCAAAGATAAAAGGAGTTCCTATCATGTCCGAGCTAATCCTGTGGAAAAATCAGGAGATTTCTAAAATGAGGAGAGATATGCAGCGTCTCTTTAACCGGTTTTGGTATGGTTTTGGGGTACAAATGTTTCCTGAGGAAGCTGGGGGAATCCCCTCAATAGACCTATCTGAAACCGAAGACACCCTTACCATAAAAGCTGTATTTCCGGGCATCAACCCTGAAGACATGGATATCTCTGTGACAGAAGACACATTGTTCATTCAGGGGAAGACGAGGGAGGAGACTGCAGAAGAAAGTGCCGGCTATCAAAGGGTTCAGAGGAGGTCCGGATCTTTTTCACGCACCATTTCACTCCCCTGCAGGATAAAAGTTGATGAAATCAAGGCTGTTTATAAAGAAGGTATATTAAAGATCACGATGCCCAAATGCGAGCCGGATAAAGCGCGGGGTGTCCGAATCCAAGTCAAGTGAACCTCAATAGAAATTGTGTAGCTTGCTGAAACTAAGGAGATTATTAAATGCCCAGTAAAAAATCATATACAGAGGTCCCTGTAGAGAAACTCAGATGGAGGCTTGATCCATCGACTCTGCCTTTTAAAACCACTGATGACCTTAAACCCCTCAAGGAGATTATTGGACAGCAAAGAGGTGTTGAGGCCTTCCAATTCGGGATAGGAATCGACAGACCGGGATACAATGTGTTTGTCACTGGAGCGGCAGGATCGGGCAGAATGTCTACTGTCCAGAAACTGCTCCAGGAGATATCCAAAAAGGATACTGTGCCTGACGATCTTTGCTATGTAAACTGTTTTAAAAACCCTGAATCTCCTGCTTTGCTTCGTCTTAAGGCGGGAAAAGGAGCCTCTTTTAAAAAGGACATCAGGGACCTTGTAAAGACCCTTAAGAAAGAGATTCCAAAGCTTTTTGAAAGCCAGGAATATATCAACCTGAAAAAAGAAGTCATGGAGACCTATGAGAAAAAGGGGAAGGGCTTTTTTAAGGACCTTGGCGAGAAAGTCAAAGAAGAAGGGTTTGCGCTTGTAGATATCCAGGTGGGACAGGTAAACAGGCCCGAAGTAATGCCCCTGGTAGATGGGAACCCTGTCCACATTGACCAACTTGAGGGGTTGGTTGAAAAGGGAAGGTTTCCAAAAAAAGAATATGAAGAGCTGAAAGAAAAACATGCCAGCCTGACTGAACAGATAGATCAGATTTTTCTCGAACTAAGAGACCTTCAAAAAGAGGTTCAGGAAAAGGTAGGGGCAATGGATCGCATGATGTTCATGAAACATGCATCCGACCTCACGGCTCCACTCATTAAAAAATACGAAAGCAATCCGATTAAAAAACACCTGGAGACCATGCTCGAAGATATGGCCGATAATCTCCAACAGGTATTTACGGCCCAGGGACAGGTGCAGATCCCTGGCCTTTCGCCTTTGCTTCCGGAGGTCGACCGGTTTCAACCGTACCAGGTCAATCTCCTGGTAGACAATAGTGAGCAAAAAGGACCGCCAGTCATTGTTGAGGACTATCCCACATATCGAAACATTTTCGGGAGCATTGAGCGTGTTGTTGATCGGAGCGGGATATGGCGGACGGATTTCAGCAAGATCAAGGCTGGTTCGCTGATCAAAGCAAATGGTGGGTACCTGGTGTTTAATCTCATGGATGCCATTGTGGAGCCGGGTGTGTGGAAGGCGCTTAAGAGAGCACTTAAAAGTAAAAGGCTTGAAATTGAAACCTATGACCCATTTTACCTCTTCACTACCACAGGGCTTAAGCCGGATCCCATTGATCTGAGCCTGAAAGTGGTCGTTATTTCAGATACCTACCTATACCATTTACTCCAGCACTATGACGCGGATGTAAAAAAGATTTTCAAAGTCAGGGCCGATTTTGATACCTCCATGGACAAGAATAAAGAAAGCATTCAGCAGTTCGCAGAGTTTATCAAGATGCAAACGGATGAAGAAAAATTGAAGCCCTTTGATAGCACAGCGATGGCCGCACTCGTGGAACAGGCGGTCCGGATGACCGGAAGGCAGGAGAAAATCTCCACCAGTTTTCCTGCAATCACAGATCTAATCCGTGAGGCCGATTTCTGGGCCAGCCACAAGGGTGACCCGGTTGTCCAGGAAAAACATATCAATAAGGCCGTAGAGGCCAAAATATACCGTTCTAACATGATCGAGGAACACATCCAGGAAATGATCGATCGAGGGACCCTGATGATAGATGTGGACGGCGAAATCGTGGGACAGGTGAATGGCCTTGCTATCTATGCCCTTGGAGACTATATGTTCGGCAAGCCCTCTCGAATCACCGCCTCCACTTCTATGGGCCGTGCAGGAATAATAAATATTGAAAGAGAAGCCGATATGTCAGGCAATACACACAACAAGGGTGTGCTTATCCTCAGCGGATACCTCCGCAAAAAATTTGCCCAGGACAAACCCCTGACTGTGAGTGCCAGCATTGCCTTTGAGCAGTCATATGGCAACGTGGACGGTGACAGCGCCTCGTCTACAGAGGTATATGCGCTGCTGTCGAGTCTCTCGGGGGCACCTATTAAACAGGGTATTGCGGTCACCGGTTCGGTCAATCAGAAGGGAGAGGTGCAGGCTATTGGGGGCGTCAATCAGAAGATCGAGGGGTTTTATGACTGTTGTCTGAAAAAGGGCGCGAACAAAAGCCAGGGGGTCATAATCCCCGAGAGCAATGTGAAGGATCTGATGCTTCGCAAGGATGCGGTTGAGGCGGTCAAAAAGGGCCAGTTCCACGTATATCCTGTGAAGACCATTGATGATGGTATCGAGATCCTGACTGGGAAAAAGGCAGGGGAAAGGAAGGCCGACGGCACCTATCCAAAAGGGACAATCAATTACCTGGTGAATAAGAAGCTTAGAGATCTGGCCGAAGGACTTAAAAGCTTTGGCGACAAGGAGGAAAAAGAGGAGAAAAAGGCAGGCAGAGGGAAAAAGCGTACTCCGAAGAAAAAGAAAAGTTCTTGAGCTTGATCCCCATCGAGCACGGCCAGATTTTGATAGCCACAGAACCATCAGGCAAGAATAAAAGCTGCTGTACAATGGACACAGATGAGATAACCCTTTCAAGCCCCATTGAGGAAAAGATTGACTGGGCCGAACATTGTTATGAAAGTTTCAGCGGCCCGCTTATTCAGGACAAACCCATTGTTGACTATTTGACAAGGATAGAAGATGCGATACAAGCCTCTCACAAGGAGATGGGGGAAGCAGGCATCCTGGATATATGCAGGGACTGTGAGAAGAATGAGGGCGGGTCCTGCTGCGGTGCCGGGCTGGAGAACAAGTATGACGGATGGCTTCTTCTGATCAATCTCTTGCTTGATGTAAGACTTCCTAAAAAGAGACATGATAAGGAAAGCTGTTTTTTCTTGGGAGAAGGCGGCTGCTTGCTCAAGGCCCGCCATGTGATATGCGTCAACTACCTCTGCAAAAAGATAACCGACCAGATTGCTCCCCATAAACTCAATGCCCTGAGAGAAAAGGAGGGCATAGAACTGGAGATCCTGTTCCTTTTGAACGAGCGGCTTAAGACAGTCTTATAGCCTCGCTTTACAAGAGATTACCGGGCCGAAACCGCCAGGCTTAGATACTTCTCTCCTTAATGAACCAAAGACTGCTCGTGAGCTGGCCAAAGCTGATAGAAAATGATATATAAGATTTCACGTAGCCAAAAACGGAAACTGGATGGGTAATCAGGCCGTTTAAGCGGACAAATGTCAATATTTCACCAGCGTACCCGCTGTCTTTTTTCCAATGATAAGGATAGCTTATGAAAAATGGATTTCTTGAAAAAAGATCTGAGCCCAGATCTATCATAGATGAATATTACAGTGTTAATCTGTCGATAGATAAAAAGCCTTCTCTATTTCAATTCCTGATATGGGATATGTCGTTAAAAGGCATGTGTCTGTTAGTAAAAGAAGATTCTGATGCATTAAATCACCTGAAGGTTGGACAAATATTCAATATGAAGTATTACAAGAGGGATTCATCAAAACCTGCTGAATTTCTAAAAACGGAGATCAGGCATATCAGTAAAGACGATGATGGAAGATTCAAAGGCCACTATTTAGTCGGCATAGAAATCTTAGAAAACCATAATTCTAATCGCTAAAAAGCCCATTAGTAAAAATTTAAATGGTTCCGAAAGATGAAATATCTATTTGTATTTGCTTCTCTTTTTCTATTGAATTCGGGTTTTCAAGCCTTTGCACAACAAATTGATCAGATACATGATATTGAAACGCGTGTGGTCGCTATTTGCTCAGACAAACCTGACACAAAAAACATATTAGGGACTGGGTTCATCGCCACAAAACACGGCTTGGTAGTGACTGCAGACCATGTGATTTTCAATGAACAAAAAAACAGTGTTCATAAAAACCTATTTTGCAGTTGGCCCACCTACCCGGAACCACTGTGGTTCCGCCTTTCAATAACTAAAAGGTTCAAGCAAGGCGTAAAAGGAAGAGACATAGCCCTTCTGCAAATTATACCTGACAGCAGGGTCAAATCATATCCATTTCTCGAGATCGGAGATGAATTTGAAATAGGAGATCCGGTTCTGATCACCGGCTTTCCCCTTGTTTTCGAAAAAATCTATCACTGGCCACTTTTTAGAAGGGGAATAATTGCATCAACAAGGTATAAGTACCATGATAGCAGGGTCATTGTACTGGATTTATCCGCTGTTGATGGGTATAGCGGTTCTCCTGTATTCAACCTGAGAACCAAAAAAGTGGTGGGCATCATCAAAGGAGGTTCAGCACAAAGAAAAGGAACTGATTTTTCTGTGGCTATTGTCATAGAAAAAACAGACTTGAAAAATTGGGGGATCGGTAAATGATTAAAAGAACGGCAGGCAGATCAATGATAAATCTCAACTGGAGGATGGTCTGATGCCCAGGAAACCAACCTACGAAGAACTGAAACAAAGGATCCAGGAGTTAGAAAAAGAGGCATCTGAGATCAAGCGGGCTGAAGAGGCACTCAGAGAGAGTGAAGAAAGGTATCGCAATCTCTTTGATATCGTCAGCGACTTCATTTATACCCATGACCTTGAGGGCCGCTTTCTCACTGTAAACCGCGGCGCAGCCCAAACCTTGGGATACGCACCTAAGGATTTAATCGGTCGGCCTATAACCGACTTTATGCTGCCAGAGTTCCATCAGGCCTTTTATGATGAATACTTGCCACAGGTCAAGAAACAAGGCTCCCTGAACGGGGTAACAGAGTATGTAGCAAAAGAAGGTACAAAGCACTACATAGAGTACCGGAGCATCCTGGTGAGACAAAAAGGTCAGGAACTGTGTGTAAGTGGTACTGGACGTGACATCACCGATCGCATCCTGGGCCGGCGCGAAGTCCACAAACTGGAGCAACAACTCCAGCAAGCCCAGAAAATGGAGGCAATCGGCACCCTGGCAGGGGGAATTGCACATGACTTCAATAATCTCCTCATGGGTATCCTGGGCAACACTTCCCTGATGCTCCTTGATATGGACAGCAATAACCCGCAATATGAAAGACTAAAAACCGTCGAAGAACATGTCCGACTCGGAGCAGACTTAACGAAACAACTTGTGGGATTTGCCAGGGGTGGAAAATATGAGGCCAAACCCACTGATATCAATGAGCTGATTACGAAGAGCTCAGAGATGTTTGGTCGCACAAAAAAAGAGATAACCATCCATTCGAAATATCAGAAGGACATCTGGACCGTAGAAGCAGACCAGGGTCAGATTGAGCATGTGTTTCTGAACCTCTTTGTCAATGCCTGGCAAGCCATGGCGGGGCCTGGACAGCTCTATGTTGAAACCGTAAACGTTGTGCTGGATGAGTGCTATGCGAAGCCCTTTACCGTAAAACCAGGCAGGCATGTAAAAATATCCATAACAGACACGGGAGTGGGGATGGACAAGGCAACCCAGCAGCGTATATTTGAGCCATTTTTCACTACCAAGGAAATGGGGCGAGGGACGGGTTTAGGCCTGGCGTCTGTCTATGGGATTATAAAGAACCATGGGGGTTACATAAACGTCTACAGTGAAAAAAATGAAGGGACCACTTTCACGATTTATCTGCCAGTTTCGGAAAAGGATGTATATGAAGAAAAGAAATTACCTGAAAAGGTGGTAAAAGGAACAGTGGCACTTCTTCTTGTGGATGATGAGGATATAATTATTGATGTTGGTGAGCAAATGCTGAAGACATTGGGTTACGAGGTCTTGCTTGCAAGAGGTGGGAAAAAGGCCATCGAGATTTATACAAACAACCAGGACAGGATTGACATGGTGATTCTTGACATGATCATGCCAGATATGGGTGGTGGAGAAACCTATGACAGGCTAAAGGAAATAAACCCGGACGTAAAGGTTCTCCTTTCAAGCGGATACAGCATCAACGAAAAGGCCAATGAGATATTGGACCGGGGTTGCAATGGCTTTATTCAGAAGCCTTTCGATTTAAGGGAACTCTCTGGAAAAATAGGGGAAATTCTGTCTACTTTATGTAAATAAACGGAGCGAAGCGACTCCTTAACTTTAGGCACTTCAAACTTTAGTTCACTTTAGGCACTTTTCCGGTTTATCCGGTTTATGATTTACAGATTTCATTGGGAGAAAGAAAAAAGAGGAGGATGTAATTTGTGAACGACGAAGCAATAAGAAAAAGGACACAAGAAACTGCGAACAAACTCTTTGGTAAAGGCATCAAAATGGAGCCCCCTTACCTAATGTGGAAAGAATTCGACAAGGATTTAGCCAATGATTTCTCTAAATTCATAACCGGCAACCTTTATTCCAGAACTGTCCTCACATTGCCAGAAAGGCAAATGGTTGCATGTGCCATGCTGGCAGCGATCCGTGCCGGTGGTGAGTTAAGGCTCCACGTTAATGCAGCCTTGAATGTGGGGTGCGATCCCGGGAAACTGGCAGAGGTTTTCTTCCAGGTCGCCACCTATGCAGGTATGCCCGCAGTTAACGAGGCACTTGGAGTCTATCGGGATGTTCTCAAAGAGAGGGGGGAATGGCCAATTCGGCAAGCCGCTGTTCCCGTTTCAGGAACTTCACGATAACCCGGATATATGAATGGACCAGCCAGATTCAGAAGGTTGTAATAACCAGTACACTGTGATTCAACTTAAAATAACCTGAAGATGAGGAACCTCTATGGATATCCTGCTTCAAATTATTGTCACCGGCCTTGCCACAGGCGGACTCTATGGCCTTATAGCCCTCGGTTTTGTCCTCATATATAAGGCCACAAGCGTCCTTAACCTGGCTATGGGGGAATTCATGACTCTCGGTGCTTTTGTTTGCTTCACCGCCTTAACCCAGATCAAGGCGCCATTTTATCTGGCCTTAATCCTGACCCTTGCTTCCGCCGTTGTTCTTGGTATTATTGTTGAACGCCTTATCCTGAGGCCGCTTATTGGGGAGCCTGTTATCTCGGTGATAATGGTGACCATTGGATTGGGCGTTATTCTCAAAGGTGTCATGTATATGATATGGACGCCCAGTTTCCGCAATTTTCCCCAGATCTTTCCGCCGGAACCCTTGAATCTCAATTTTGCTGTGGTACCATCAGGCCTCTGGTGGGGCTTTGTCTTCGCTATTATCGGTACAACCATTTTTCTCCTGATGTTCAAGTTTTCCCGCACAGGTGTTGCCATGCGGGCCACGGCCAATGACCAGCAGGCAGCTCTTTCCATGGGCATCAGTGTAAGATGGGTTTTCGCCCTGGCATGGTGTTTTGGCGCCATGACCTCGGTTATCGGGGGAATTGTTATCGGGAACATAAGCGGCATAAGCGTTTATATGGGAGACATTGGCCTGAAGGTGCTGGCCGTTATCATCCTGGGTGGCCTGGACAGCATCGGTGGAGCAATACTGGGAGGTTTTATTATCGGAATTTTGGAAAACCTGACCGGTCTTTACATTGATCCGCTCATAGGGGGTGGTGCAAAGGACGTCGCCCCTTTTTTGATATTGGTGTTAATTATCATGATTCGACCATACGGGCTTTTTGGTAAAGAGATAATTGAGAGGGTGTAAGCGATTTCGGATTTTGGATTGCTGATTGTTGAATGAAATAGGATTAGATCATGCGATGCGGAGATTTTAAAGAAACTTATATCAAGGACGAGGAAATATTTCAGTCCCTTTTTGTGAAATTCTGTCTCGGCATGTTCCTGCTTTTTCTTTTAGTTTTTCCCTTTGCGGCCAACGCGTATATGCTTTATTTAGCCAACATGATTGGATTTGCAGTGATAGGGGCTGTTGGGCTGAATCTCTTGACAGGATTTACAGGCCAGATTTCTCTTGGACATGCCGCCTTTCTTGGCGTAGGAGCGTACACCTCGGCAATCCTCGTCACCCGTTTGGGGTTCTCTTTCTGGTTGTCCATCCCTTTTGCCGGTCTGGTGGCGGCAGTAGCCGGCATCATAATAGGCATACCCTCCTTGCGGGTAAAGGGACTTTATCTTTGTATAGCCACGCTGGCAGCCCAGTTTATCTTTCAATTTATCTTCATCCACTGGGAATCCATGACCAGGGGCATCACTGGAATTAATATCCCGCCTCCCAGGATAGGCAGCCTTGAATTTATTACTGAAAAGGAATTTTACTGGATAACCCTTTTTTTTATTATACTTGGTGTCGGTTATGCAAGAAATCTGGTGCGTTCCCGCATGGGCAGGGCATTTGTGGCGATCCGGGACAGGGATCTTTCTGCCGAAATAATAGGTATCAATCTGTTCCGATACAAACTGAGCGCCTTTGCCATAAGCTCATTTTATGCGGGCGTGGCCGGGGCCTTGTGGGTTAACTTTCTAAAGGTTGTAACCCCTGACCATTTCCCGTTCATTCTGAGTATCCAGTACTTAGCTATGATTATTGTGGGGGGGCTGGGGAGCGTCCTGGGTTCTATTTTTGGAGCCGTTTTTATTACCCTGACCCCGGAACTTCTGAATTATCTTTCCGAAATTGTAAAGATATATGCCCCCGGGCATGAAGAGATTTTCGTTCCCATGAAAGAAGTGATTTTCGGGCTTTTGATCGTGCTCTTCCTTATTTTTGAGCCACGGGGACTTGCTGAGATATGGAACAGGATCAAGAACTTTTTCAGACTTTGGCCTTTTTCGTATTAAAATAAAGTTGAAAGGAGGTGAACACAGGTCTTTTCAATAACAGTCAACCATCTAATTAAGCAAAGGGGGAAATCATGATGAAAAAGACAGTTATAGTTGTTCTCAGTTTAGCTTTATGCATTGGATTGTTCGGTTTCAGTAAAGCCATGGCTGAGCAAAATCCCACAATCTGTGCGGTGCACCCTTTCACAGGTCCATTTGCCTTTGCCGGGATCCATGGCGCTGATGCCATGGAAGACGCAATCAACATGGCAAATGAGGAGGGTGGCGTTAATGGTAAAAAAATTGACTATTACTGGGCGGATGGTGAATACAAAAATGACGTGGGAATCGCCGCCTTTAAGCGTCTGTATGCCCAGCATAAACCCCATTGCATGTGGGGGCAAAGCACGGGCATGACCACGGCACTGGGTCCGGAGATAAAGAGCCGTTATAAGGTCCTTTACTCTGCATACACCTTTGCCGAAATTGCTGCCAATCCAGAGGAAAACCCGTTTATGTTCCTCGCCGGACCCAGCTATGTTGAACAGTTTGGCGTACTCCTAAAATATATTGCCAATGAAAAACCGGGCGCAAATATAGCCTTTTTCTACAGTGATACCGAGTTTGGCCGGGAACCGATTCCTGCTGGCAGGAAGATGTGCAAAGAGATGGGCCTGAACTTAGTCGCGGAAGAGATTTCTAAGGTTGGTGGTGTGGATATTACCACTCAGATACTGGATATGAAACGGAAAAAGGTAG
>JBDRPB010000138.1:0-3210 GCA_043809485.1 Pseudomonadota bacterium
ATAAGGTCTTTCAGAACAGTTGCAATTTTATCAAGCTTTATTACCGAATCTACCTTTAATCCTGCCCTTCTAAAACCAGGGTGATCCTGTTTTATCAAAATATCTACCCCTGAAAGTTCAGAAGGTATTTTTGAAGATATAAATGCAACCACTGCATCTTTCTCACCTTCATAAACCACCAATGCTGGTCTGAGCTTCGCCGCCGTTAAATCAGTGAAGGGAAAAGGTACCAAAACTATTTTACCTTTCATTTATATCTAACCTTCAAATCTGGTATTTTATAAATATCTTTTTCCTCCTCGAAAAAACCTGATAGCGACTTTTCAGCAAGCTTCATCATAGCAGTAATTTCTTTTTCGTACATTAAGTCGTCTATCTTTTTTGAAATCTCAATCACCCGCTCTTTTATATCCCTAACTTCAGCTTCTATGTTCATCATATTTTTCATCCCTCCTTAGGGTTTTTCCCTCATCAAACTAATATTTATTTTCATATATTGTTCCCCTAATGTCAAAATATTTTTCAGCATCCGAGGGGAACGGACGAGGGGGATATCCCCTCTTGCTCCTGTCAAGTCGATAAGACCCGACCACGGGAGGGAAAACGGAAATATTTTATCTCTTATAAAAACAGCAAGTTAGAAACACCGTTGAACCTTGAGTAAACAGTGGCCTTGGGGTCAGGCTTGCGATATTGGAATTTCGCTACACGCTGCGTTCTTAACTTATTAACTTCTCCTTGACGATAAATTAGGGATACTTCCAATTTTTCAAATGACCTTACTAACGGGTCTGTTTAAGGACAAGCTTCCGCTACCTCGATTACATCGTTTTTTGTAATCGTTGATCCCCGTGATTAATCCAAAGGCATTAAATCTCATTATAAATGGTATCGCCCCTCACCCCCTGCCTACCGGCAGGCAGGCATCCCTCTCCCCAGCAGGGAGAGGGGAGGAGGAGGGAACTGCTGCTTAACAGGAATTGTCCCCTTTTGACAGCATTTGACATAAAACCTTATTCAAAATGCAATGAGTTGTCAAGAAGATCTTGATCTGGTCTATCACCAAAATGCGGATTGCGGAATTCGGAATGCGGAATGGAGACGTCCAGGGGGACGTTGGTGCAAATGCAAATTGCGTTGAAACCGTTAGGATCGTTAGGATCGTTGAGTTCGTTGGGAACGTTAAAATCGTAAATGCGTATAAGCGTAGAAGTGTCTTGAATAATCATTGAGTAATAAGGCAGGCAAAGAGCATAGGGCCCAAGGGGACGTAGTTAAGTTATTTAAGTTGTTGAGAACGTTCACAACCTTTTGACCTTTGAGATCGCCTATCTGGTTCCGATGAAATTGGTTTAGTTCGCTCATTGAGTTCGCTTTTTGGGTTTCTTTGGTTTCTTTTGGTAAGCTCCTGGGGGACGTTGTTGACTAGGTTGACTTGCTCGGTTCTCCAGAACACCCGCCCAGCGTAGTGGACCAAGTCCTTATCGGGATCGAAGGCTTTGGGGGCGAATTTTGCCTGATGGTACTGTCTGACAAGGTCGAGGATCTTGGCACGGATGTTTTCGGGGGAAGGCATGATTAATTTTCTTTCTTCACAAAGCCCCTTAGAACTCCTTCGGCAGGCCAGCCTGCTTCAAAATTCCATTAGCCGTGTGGCGCGATTTGATTTTACTATCTACGGGGAAACGACGGTTTGTCATGGGGCTATACCATATCTCATGGTCGCCGCTGCCCTGCCTTTCAAGGTGACAGCCGTTTTGCAGAAGGATCTTTCTGATAGCAGGGGCGTAATCAGCCATTTTGGGCTTGAAGTTTGATCACTTCTTGCCATCTGCTGAGCAGGTAAACAGGAATGTCGATCGTTTCTTCATCCGTGACGATGTTATTGGCCCGAAACAGTTCTGGAATCAGTATCCTGATCTTCTGAATCAGCAGTTCCATTGTTGCCGCCTCTGTAATAAGACCGGGAACATCGTCACTCGAAGCTACCCATACTTTCGCCTCTTCATCCCAGAAAGCTTCCACTTTTATATCTTTCTTAAACATGGCGTCACCTCTTATAGATTTCCGCAAATATAATGCAACAAACAGTTCTCACCATGCATGTTTAAAAAGTCCAATCCTTCAATGGTGCCCGTTGCTTTATTTTGCGGATGTCAATAATTGTGTCTTTATGAGGTCAGGTCCCCAAATCTCTTGAACGTCATTAAATTCAAAAAAGTCATGCTCATCCCAGAATGCAGACGCTTCATAAATGGACATATCCTCTGTGAATTTACTTTTTCTCATGACAATGTCGTCTATCAAATATGTGTCCCTATTAATCGGGCCAGTTTAGTTTTTTCTCTTTTGCCCTCTCGACATATTCCATGATTTGTTTTGTACAGAATTTATATGCTTCATGAGAGGGACCCTCGTAAAACATTTTATACCATTCAGATGTCATCCGCAAGCATTCATCGATGCTGAGGACGCTGCGCCAGTTGAGTTCGGCGTGCGCCTTGTCGCAATTCAGTTCGGGAGGCATCCCCAGGTAGAGTAGAGAGCTGGCGTAGTGGCTAAGGCTCTATCTCCAGCTCCCCCTCGTCAAACCGTACGTTCAGTTTTCCCGAATACGGCTTTCCGATCATCTTCTTCCAGAGGCCTTCGCAGTCTGGGTCCATGGAGCAGTTGGGAAACGCCTGCGGGGACGTAGTTTAGTTATTTAAGTTGTTTTGTTGTATATCTGGTCTGTTTGGTCTATCTGGTCTATTTCGTTGAGAACGTTAGGATCGTCCCAGTCACATACAGTAGACAGGGACGTTGGTTCAAATGCAACTTATTGTTTCGTCTATCTTGTTGATCTGGTCTGTCTGGTTTATCTGGTTTATTTGGAACGGTGAGAGCATCAGGAAAGCTCAGAGTTGTAAAGAAAAAATACTCAAATCCTTTCAAGGAGCGAAAGATACTCTTCTACCGACATACCGATGACTTTCATGTTGTTCTTGATAATAAATACGGGCACTTCTTTATATTTAGGAATCACAACGGGCCGTTTTGCTCCAGGATAATGATAAACAAGATGATCACCTTGAGTTCGAACGTATGTGCACCCGGCCGCTTCAAATATTTTTACCTGAACCTGATAGTTTGTGGGCTTGATCCCAGATGTCATAGTGCCACTTCAATAGGTGTAAAACCTACAAGCTCTTTCCGTAAAGCCAGGACACT
>JBDRPB010000139.1:0-7806 GCA_043809485.1 Pseudomonadota bacterium
TATTTTATTTAATAGGGTGGCAGCCGAAAAAGGGTATGAGTTAGTATCACCGGATCAGGCTAAAGGTGTATTTTCAAATATCATCAATTCGGACAAGAATGTGGTCATGAGCCCCATTGAAATTCTTCAAGAAGTGGGAAATACCTTTAAAGCCGATGCGGTATTAACTGGCTACATTTATCGGTGGCGAGAGCGAGAGGGTACTGACTATGCAGTCAATCGCCCCGCCTCTGTGGCTTTTGATCTCCATCTCATTAGTCCTGCCGAGGGTACGATGCTGTGGAAGGCCAAATTTGATAAGACCCAGCGATCGCTATCCGAAAATGTTTTTGATATGTCGACATTTATTAAAAGCAAAGGTCGATGGATGACAGTTGAAAAACTGGCCATGCTTGGGCTCCAGACGATGTTGGCGGAAATGCCAGCAGGGAAAGATTCAAAAATTCGGAGAGAGCAGATCGAGATGGAGGGCCCGTAATTTGATAATAATTCCTGCCATTGACCTCAAAGACGGCCGCTGTGTGAGACTCAAGCAAGGCCGGATGTCTGATGAGACCATATTTTCAAATGCCCCTGAAGACATGGCCGTGAGATGGTTTGAGCAGGGAGCTAA
Source organism: Pseudomonadota bacterium (assembly GCA_043809485.1). Classification (GTDB taxonomy): domain Bacteria; phylum Desulfobacterota; class DSM-4660; order Desulfatiglandales; family Desulfatiglandaceae; genus 4484-190-2. The sequence goes on from JBDRPB010000139.1 coordinate 614, forward strand.
AAGGCTGCACCTTGTTGATCTGGACGGCGCATTCCAGGGAAAACCGGTAAACAAGACGGCCATAGAAAAAATTATCCGCGCTGTTCCTGTCCCTATACAGCTTGGGGGTGGGATAAGGGATATGGATACCATCAAGTCCTACTTCGACCTTGGGCTGCATTACCTTATACTGGGAACGGCGGCCCATAAAGACCCGGAACTTGTTGAAGAGGCTTGCAGCAAATTCCCGGGACAGATCCTGCTGGGAATAGACGCCAAAGACGACCGTGTTGCTCTGGAGGGGTGGACAGAAGAAATAGTCCTGACTCCGGTTGAATTGGCAAAACGGTTTGAAGGGGTCTCCATGACGGCGGTCATTTACACAGATATTCACAGGGACGGAATGAAAACAGGGCCGAATGTAGATGCCACAAGGGCTTTGGCAACTGCCATTCAGATCCCTGTAATTGCGTCAGGGGGTATTTCAACGATTTCTGATGTTTTTGAGGTGTCGACCCTTTCAGAAAGCGGTGTTATGGGAATGATAACCGGAAGGGCCCTGTACGATGGGAGCCTTGATCTTGTTGAGGCTATAAGAGTTGCGGAGGAAAAAAATTAAAGATAATTTTGGGGTTGACATTTACTTTTATAGTTATATTATAGAATGTTACGTATTTTCTTTTAAATCATAACCTGACAGTGATTGAGTGTCTCGGAAATCATACAACTTATTGATAATACAACGGTTTTCCAATTACTCCCTACAGCCTGTATGGCATACGCCCGGGAGGCAGGGAAACGGGACTAAATCCATGTAAAAAGGACTTTTTACATGGGCATCAAATTTAATAATAGAGCCTGCATGAAAGAGCATACATATCAGGTTCTCGAATACAATCGCCTGTTGGATATCTTATCCCGTTACGCTACGTGTCCGATGGGCAAATCAAATTGCCTTTCCCTCAAACCGTCTAATGATTTAGCCTTTGTTGATAACGAGTTGAGGCTGGTTTCCGAAATGAAGCTCCTTCTGAAAGCCAGGGGGGTTCGTGTCTTTGTCAGATCTCACCGATATATTACCTTTTTTGAGAAAATCCAGCACCGAAGGATCATACCTGGAACCAAAAGAACTTTTGTATATTCTCAGACTTGCTCAGGCATGCCAGCAGTCGAAAAAATATCTTGAATCCCATCGATCTCTGTGTCCGAGGATGTATGACATTGTAAGGTATATGCCGAGTTGTGAGGCCCTGGTGAAAATATTGAAGGATACGATTTCCGCGACCGGTGAACTAAAAGATTCGGCAAGTCCTGCCTTAAAAAAGATCAGAGGGAAAAAGACCCGGCTAAGGTTAGATCTCCAAAAAAAATTGCAAAAAATTCAAAAATTGTCGGGCCTCTATGATGATAGGCAAGATCATTTAGTGACGGTCCGTGAAGGGCGATATGTGATCGCATTGAGAACCGATCAAAAGTCACGCATTGAGGGGATCATTCATGACTATTCTCAAACCCGGGTCACCTGCTTTCTTGAGCCGATCGAAGTGATCGCGGACAATAACCGAATGGCTGAGCTGAGGCATGAAGAAAAGGCTGAGGAACATCGCATATTAATCAATTTAACCGGGATGGTAAGAGATTTGGCCTCCGAGTTGGAATTTTTTCAGTCCCTGATCGGCAGGCTTGATGGACTTTATGCCAGGGCAAGATTCAGCGAAAGACTGTCGTGTGTGATGCCGGAAATCGGCGACAAGAATCGCGTCGAACTGAAAAAGGCCAGAAACCCGATTCTTCAGGCCATGGCCTTGGATAGCAAAGATAAGGGTGAAAAGGTGAACGAACCTGTCCCTGTAGATATCCTGATGGATGACCAGCATAATATATTGATCATTTCAGGGCCTAACAGGGGAGGGAAAACAGTGACCCTCAAGACACTTGGTCTGATGGGCCTCATGACTCAAGCCGGCATACATATCCCGGTAGAGGAAGGGAGCCATATGCCCATCTTCGATGAAATCATGGCGGATATCGGAGATGATCAGGATATCCAGACCGGCCTAAGCACCTTTTCAGCTCATGCAGCCCATTTAAGCCACATTGTAAAACATGCGGGTCAAAAAAGCCTTATTATTATTGACGAACCAGGAATGGGAACTGATCCGAATGAAGGAGTAGCGCTTGCCATGTCGGCCCTGGACTTTCTTTCCGGACAGGGGGCCCTTGCTGCTGTTTCTACTCATTTAAATCGACTGAAATCATACGGGTTGCTGAATGAGCGGGTCACTAACGCCTGTGTTGAATTCGATGCGGAAAGGAATCGTCCCACCTTCAGGCTAAGGTATGGCTCTCCCGGGATTAGCCATGGCTTCGAAGTTGCCGAAGAAATGGGGATGCCTCTCAATATCCTTGACCGGGCAAGGACATATCTTGATCAGGACGAAGTCCGCTTGAATCGGCTCATAGACAAGTTAAATGCTCTGATAACCGAGACTACCCGCGAAAAGACAGAGCTTGAGGACGTCAAGAGAAAATATTTTGTCACGACAAGAAAAATCAAAGAACGGCTCATAACTCTCGAGGCCGAGAAAAAAACCTTGTTGGAAGCAAAGCGGGTGGAGGCGGAAGACGTTATTAGAGAGGCAAAGGAGGAACTGAAACAGGCCATTAATCTGTTAAAAATGAAAAAAGAGTCACCCCAGGCCTATGTGACCGAAGAGTATGCCAGGATTAGTCGTGAATTAATGGACCATCTTCAACAGGGAACTGATGAAGGGGGGCATTCTAAGCTCAAGGAGGTAAAAGAGGGTCAGTGGGTCTATCACAGGGGACTGAAGAAGAAAGGGATCATCCAGTCAATAGATCTTGCAGGCGGGCGAGCTCTGGTGATGCTTGGAAAGGTAAAGGTATCAGCGGATATTCATGATCTGGAAATTGTTAAAGAGGACCGGAAATACGCTTTGAATAAAGGCGGCCGATCTGCATCCTGGGACCTGAAGGATTCCCCGGCAAGGGAATTGAATGTAATTGGATACAGGGTTGATGATGCCATCCCTCTGATTGACAAAACAATTGATCGGGCCTTGGTGGGTGGCCAGATGTCCCTCAGGATCATTCACGGATTCGGTACCGGAAGGTTGAGAGAGGCAATCCGATCGCATTTGAAAGGCATCCCCTTCGTCAAGGGATTTTCCAGCGCTGATCCGAAAGTTGGAGGTGGCGCAATAACAATCGTTGAATTATCCTAAAAATTATGGTTTTGCATCAATCTGCCAGGGAAGAAATAAGAAGAGCTGCCGATATCGTGGAGCTGGTGGGTCAATTTGTGCAACTCAAGAAAGCGGGGCGAAACTTTGTTGGTCTTTGCCCCTTCCATGCTGAAAAGGACCCTTCCTTCACAGTGAATCCTGAAAGGCAGACGTTTCATTGTTTCGGATGTAAAAAAGGAGGCGATATTTTCGCCTTTTGGATGGAATACCATAGCGCCACCTTTCCGGAGGCACTGCGAGATCTGGCTGAAAGATATAATGTGACGATCCCGGATAGCTTTGACCCTTCTGCAGGAAAAGAAAAGGCGGCTCAAAAGAAGACCTTATTTAAAATAAATGAAAAAGCCGCAGCCTATTTTGAAAGGGCTATAAACCAGTCATCTAAAGGAAACGCTGGCAGGGATTATCTCAATGACAGATCTATTTCCAGGGAGACTATCATTGAATTCCGCCTCGGCTATGCGCCGGATGAGTGGGATGGGCTTGTTGGAGTTTTAAGGGATCATAAACTAGATCTTGATATGGCCGTTCAGGCAGGAGTAGTTATCCCCAAGAAAAACGGAGGGTATTACGATCGTTTTAGAGGCCGTATCATATTCCCGATCTTTGATCTGCGGAAGCAGGTCGTTGGCTTTGGTGGCAGGGTGCTGGACAACTCACTGCCAAAGTATGTGAATACGCCTGAGACCCCTGTTTTTCATAAAGGGGAGTTTCTCTACGGGTTGCATGCTTCATATAAGGCGATTCGGGACAAGAGCAGGGCAGTGATTGTGGAAGGTTACATGGATTGGCTGGCACTTAGAAGCCACGGTCTGCATGAAGTAGTAGCCACCCTCGGGACAGCCCTGACGGCAAGCCATGTGCGAAGGCTTAAAGGATATGCCAGAGAGGCAGTTATCGTATTTGATTCTGACGAAGCGGGCAAAGCGGCTGTGTTAAAAAGTTTACCCGTTTTTTCAAACGAAGGCCTTCCAGCCAGGGCGGTTGTTTTGCCTGACGGCCACGACCCTGACAGTTTCGTTAACGCGAATGGGCTGGACAGCTTTTTAGAGCTTTTGGATCAGGCCGCTCCTATTTTAGATTTTTATCTGGAACAGAAGTTGACACAAACAGGGTTGGATATGGAGGGGAAGGTCCGGGTTTTAGAAGAGATTTTTCCGGCACTGTCGGACCTACGCACCGGCACCCAGCGTTCATTATATGTACGGCGTCTGTCAGAACGGATCGGGGTCAAGGAAGAAGTGGTGTGGTCTGAACTGTCAGTATTTATGAAACGCCCTTCGGAAAAGAGGCTCAAGAGTAATATGAGGGACCGCCTGATCGACCCAAAAGCAAAAAAGACATCCATGAGTGATCTTCAGTTGCTCAACTTGCTTATCCATTATCCCCAGACCATCCCAAGGCTAATGGAACACGAATGCAGGATCCTCCTTTCCGATCCTGTTGTCCTGAAAATTGTTGACACCATTTTTCATGGGTATCGTCAGAACGGGCTGTTTTCACATGAGAAGTTAATGGAGAGTCTCCATAGCGGAGCAGCCTGTGAGCAGCTCAGGGAGATTCTTCATCGCCCTTTTGTTTATTCGGATCAGGATGTTGAACAGGCTGTGGTCGAGTTCGAGGAGCAGGTATATCAGGCAAAAATATCAGCGTCTTTTCAAAGGGCCAGGGAGCGCGGAGACATGGAACGTCTGGTTCAACTCACAAAGCTAAAGAGTCAGGGACCGGCAGGATTATAAAATAAGAGATTTAAGTACTAGCGAAGCCAAGGCCTCAAACCAACGAGTTTGTATGCATTTATTAAATTTTTTGCTTGAAGCGTAGAGATGCTGGTTGCTGGATGCTCGATGCTGGATAAAGACTTTCCCATTTACAGCGCCTGGAGATATTATCAATTTGTTGTACGGTCCTTTTCGAAAGACTAAAAAAGTGGTAAAATTTCTTATTTCATCCAGTATCTTTACATTATTTGCCCCACAATATATTGAAACTCGGCTCAAAATTCACGATTTTGGCCTATATAGACGGATAGTAATCAGCATTCATCACTAAGGACACATCTGCAAGCTGATGGCTTATTATAAGGGGCTTTCAGGAGGGAATATATTAATGACCAAGAACACCGACATGATCAACCTTAAACGTCTGATCAATACTGGGAAAGATAAGGGCTATGTTACCTATGAAGAGCTGAATGACGACCTGTCCGACGAGATAGTATCCTCTGAAGAGCATATTGATGACCTTATGATGATGTTTGAAGAACTGGATATCATGGTTATTGATGAGGCCTCAAAGGGTGAGATAGAAAAAGCCAAGCGGGCAAAGAAAAAGAAGGCAGAACCCCAAGAGAAGGAAAATCACCGTATAGATATTCCCGATACATCAACCCGGGTATCCGATCCTGTGAAGATGTACTTGAGGGAGATGGGCTGCATTTCACTGCTCACCAGAGAGGGTGAGGTGGCGATAGCCAAGAGAATTGAATCTGGCCAAAAAAAGGCTTTAGCCGCACTTTTGGATTGTTGCGTGGGCATTGAGCACATCATTGAGCTTGGAGAAGAGCTCAAGGAGGACCGAATCAAGTTAAAAGAAGTGATTAATGACCTGGAAGATGAAGAAAGTGACTACATGCAACAGGGGGAGAAAAAACAGGCTCTTTTAAACTTCATAGAGAAAATCAAGGAACTGTTTGCAAATATCCGCAGCATGAGACGAGAGGCCTCAAAAGGGCAGTGTACTGATAAAAAGAAAAAAACTCTTAACGCTGAGATAAAAAAGGACCTCGCGAAGATTATGGAGCTGGTGAGTGCCTTCAGCCTCGAAAAGGAACAACTGGAACTAACGGTCAAAAGACTCACGGCTCTCGTGGCAGAGGCTGGGGAATCGGAAAGAACTATCGCTGAATGCATGTTGCGGGCTGGTGGAAAGCCGATCTTCTATATTAACAAGTGCGTTGCCAGGATGCCGCAGTCTGCCAGGGATGACGAAGTAATTTCTCCCATCGGTTTGCCCAAAAGGGAACTTATGGAGCTAAAATCCAAGGCGGAAAATGCCCAAAAAGTCATCAGGCAGGTCAAAGAAAGAACGAATATGACGCCCCGCCAGTTAAAGGGACGACTAATTAAGGTACAGATAAGTATAGATAACGCGGAACGAGCGAAATCCGACCTCATAGAGGCCAACCTGAGATTGGTCGTGAGTATAGCCAAGAAATATACGAATCGAGGGCTCCAGTTTCTTGACCTTATCCAGGAAGGTAATATTGGGCTCATGAAGGCCGTGGACAAATTTGAATATCAGCGTGGATACAAGTTCAGCACCTATGCCACATGGTGGATTAGACAGGCGATCACCAGGGCCATTGCCGATCAGGCAAGAACCATCCGTATCCCTGTCCACATGATTGAAACGATTAATAAGCTTATACGGACTTCCAGGTACTTAGTGCAGGAACATGGCCGCGAGCCTACGCCTGAAGAAATCGCAGAAAAAATGGAGTTTCCACTGGAGAAGGTCAGAAGGGTGCTAAAAATTGCTAAGGAGCCCATTTCCCTTGAAACCCCGATCGGAGAAGAGGAAGATAGCCATCTTGGAGATTTCATAGAGGACAAGAAAGCCCTTTCTCCTGGTGATGCTGTTGTTAACTACAGTCTGGCGGAACAGACGAGAAAAGTATTGAGAACACTAACTCCGAGAGAGGAGAAAGTCCTCAGAATGCGATTCGGTATTGGTGAAAAAGCGGACCACACACTGGAAGAGGTGGGTCGTGATTTTAGTGTGACCAGAGAACGAATCAGGCAAATAGAGGCTAAGGCTCTTAGAAAATTAAGGCATCCCAGTAGAAGCAGAAAGTTGAAGAGCTTTGTGGAGAGTAAAGAGGCCTAAATGCCAAATGAGAATTTTACTTGACAAATTATTACTGAGTACGCATTTTATAACAATGAT
>JBDRPB010000140.1:0-5296 GCA_043809485.1 Pseudomonadota bacterium
CCCCTTTACATGGAGACCGCCGAGGCCATTCAAAAGATAGCCGAGGAGTTTAAGGACGATCCCAAGGCCTTCAAGAAGAAGATGAAGGAACTTGAAACCGAGGCGTGGGAAGACTTCCTTGATATGACTATCTCTCAGGCCATTTTATGGGCAGGTCTGAATGTCAAGCCCGAGGAAAAGCACTCTGAGATCGCGGCCTGTGAGCCCTACTTTATCGGTTCTCACTCCGGCGCGTCAGGTGCATGGGTTAGTGGTCCTGAGGACCTGGATACTCCTTATAAGTGGGGATATGCAAATATGACAACGGCGGATGGCCTTTTTGCCGTGGGTGATGGCTCAGGGGCCTCCAGTCATAAGTTCTCTTCAGGTTCACACGCTGAGGGACGCATTGCTGGAAAAGCGGCCATTAAGTACATTGTGGAAAAGGGCCAGGAACCTAATGTCGATGCAGCCCAGGTGGAGAAACTGAAGGCTGAGATCTACGCACCTTTTGATCTTTTTGAGGCGCACAAAGGTGAGACAACAGATCCGGAGATCAACACTAATTACATCATGCCCAGGCAGTTCCTGTTCAGGCTCCAGAAGCTCATGGACGAATATGCTGGCGGCGTGACGTCTGCCTTCAAGACCAGTAAGTCTCTCCTTGAAAGGGGCATGGAGCTGATGGTCTACTTGAAAGAAGATTCAGTCAAGATGGCGGCACGCGACCTGCACGAGCTCACAAGGCTTTGGGAGAATATCCAGAGGATGTGGATAGCAGAGTCACATATTCGCACCATGCTCTTCAGAGAAGAGACCAGGTGGCCTGGCTATTATTTCAGGTCCGATACTCCCAAGATGGATGATGAGAACTGGAAATGCTTTGCCAATTGTCGCTGGGATCCCAATACTGGCGAGTGGGAAATGACGAAGAAGGACATCTGGAATATGCCAGGTGTGTAATTGTTAACCTGAACTGAAAATGTGCCCCGGCTGCAACGACCAAAATGTGGCCGGGGTATTTTTTTTTAGTCTGAAAAAATCGGCTTGCAGTTTTTTTGAGGGATATGCTATAGAAATCCATGTGAATTTAAGCACAAGAAAATATTTCCCCTAATCTTAATCGGAGGGTTATCCCGTGGAAGAAAGAGATATAATGGAGGTTGATGTGCTTTTTGTGGGCGGGGGTGTTGCGTGCCTTAGCGGGGCGCTCCATCTTGCGAATCTCATAAAAGGGCACAACGAAAGGGTAGGGCAGGGAGGTGATGGAAAGAAACTGGATGAAATCATGATTGCCATACTGGAAAAGAGTGCCTTTGTGGGCTCTCATAGCATTTCCGGGGCTGTCATGGATCCCATTGCCCTTAAAGAGCTTGTCCCTGATTTTATAGAAAAGGGCGCACCTGTGGAAGGTGAGATCAAAAAAGAGGAGGTGTGCCTGCTGACCAGAAATGGGCGGATTAAGTCCCCCATAACACCGCCGCCTCTTAATAATCACGGTAACTACGTCGTATCCCTTTCAAAGTTTACAGAATGGCTGGGTAAACTGGTTGAGGAGAGTGGCGTTGATATATTCCCTGGTTTTGCAGGCACAGAGGTCCTCTACGATGGTAACCGGGTGATCGGTGTCAGGACAGGTGATAAAGGAATTGATGCGGATGGAAGCAAAAAGAGCAATTTTGAACCAGGAATCGATCTGCATGCCAAAGTCAGTGTCTTTGGAGAGGGAACAAGGGGGAGCCTTGCAAAGACCTTGATAGAGAAGTTCAAGTTAGACGAGGGGAAAAACCCGCAGGGTTATGTGGTGGGTGTCAAAGAGGTGTGGGAGATCCCTGAAGGTAGACTTGAACCGGGGCATGTTATCCACACCATGGGCTACCCGCTAAAGAGTAATACATATGGCGGGGGATTTATTTATGGAATGAAAAACAACATGGTCTCCCTTGGGTTGATGACAGGCCTTGATTACGAAGACCCCCTTCTTGATCCTCACCGTGAGTTTCAAAAATTCAAGCTCCACCCTTTTGTAGCCGACATTCTAAAAGACGGGAAAATGACCCAGTACGGGGCCAAAACAGCCCCTGTGGGAGGGTATTTCTCTATTCCTGAACTCACATTCGAAGGGGGCCTTATTGTCGGGGATTCGGCAAGCCTGTTCATAAGCCAGAAGATCAAGGGGATTCACGTTGCAATGAAATCAGGCATGCTGGCTGCAGAAACGATTTTTCAATCCCTTTTAAAAAATGACTTCTCACATGCAAGCCTTGAGACCTACCAGAAAGCCCTCTATGACAGCTATATCTTGAAGGAACTTTACAAGGTGCGCAATTTCCATCAGGCCTTCCAGAAAGGTCTATGGATTGCCATGATCAAGGCTGGGTTCCAGTATATTCTGGGTGGCAGGATATTGAAAGGCCGGCTTCCCACCAAACCTGATTTTGTTCACCTGAAAAAGGTTGTTGATATCTATGGTACGGATTCCCCCACAGATGAGCAAAAGGGGGTAATTAAATTCGATGGCAAGCAAACATTTGACAAAGAAACGGATGTTTATTATTCAGGTACAACCCATGAGGAAAAGCAGCCTGCCCATCTTAAGATATTGGACCTTGACATCTGCTATACCAAATGTACTGAAGAATATCAGAATCCCTGCGTGAGCTTCTGTCCTGCAAATGTCTACGAAATGGAGATTGACGAAGAGTCCGGAAAACGTACTATGAAATTGAATTTTTCTAACTGTGTTCATTGCAAGACATGCGATGTAAAAGACCCCTATGAAAATATCACATGGGTGCCTCCGGAGGGCGGAGGAGGACCTAAGTATACGGTTATGTGACCAGCAAGTTAAGTATGGAGTATGCAGTAGGCAGTAAGGAGTAAGCAGTAGACAGTAAGGAGTAGGCAGAAAAGGGCAACAAATCTTTATGGCGCTTACTGCTTACTGCTTACTGCATACTAAATGGGGGAGAAGTCAGTAGTATCGAAAGATGTAAAGTTTCGGAAAATTGCATATGTTCCGAAATATATAAATGAGCCGAGGAGGATAAGTATGGCAAACACAGACACCCAGAGTATCCTGGTGGTCGGCAGTGGCATGGGCGGGCTCACTGCCGCTGTCGAGGCAGCAGAGGCGGGCTACGATGTCTATATAGTGGAGAAAAACCCCTATCTGGGGGGAAGGGTGGCCCAGCTTCATCATTACTTTCCTAAATTGTGCCCTCCCAATTGCGGACTGGAAATCAACTTTCGCCGGATCAGACAGAATCCCAGGGTACGTTTTTTTACCATGGCTGAAGTAGAAAAGATTTCCGGAGAGGAAGGTGATTTCGATGTCACCATTCGATTAAGTCCTCGTTACGTTAACGAGAAATGTACTGGTTGCGGCAAATGCGCCGAGGCCTGTACCATGGAAATTGAAAATGCCTTTAATTACGGTATGGATAAGATCAAGGCAGCCTATCTGCCACACGACATGGCTTACCCCATGCGGTATGTGCTGGACCCGTCCCTGGTAAAAAGTGATGAGGCCCAAAAGGTTAAGGAGGCCTGCCCATATGATGCAATCGACCTGGATATGGAAACCAGGACAGTGGAATTGAAGGTGGGCGCTATTGTCTGGGCAACGGGATGGAAGCCCTATGATGCCAACAAGCTTGATACTTACGGATTTGGACAATACCCGGATGTGATCACCAACGTTATGATGGAAAGACTGGCCTCATGGACAGGGCCAACAAAGGGAAAGATTGTTAGGCCTTCCGATGGCAAGGCGCCTGAGACAGTAGCTTTTGTTCAATGCGCGGGTTCACGGGATGAAAATCACCTCCATTACTGCTCGGGCATTTGCTGTCTGGCATCCATGAAGCAGGCCACCTATGTGCGTGAACAATATCCTGACGCCAAAATATATATCTTTTTTATTGATATTAGGGCCACAGACCGGTTGGAAGACTTTTATAACAAGGTCAAGGAGGATGAAAACATCCGGTTTTTTAAAGGTAAAGTGGCCAAGATCACCGAGGAAAACGGTAAGGGGCTTGTTCTGAGGGTTGAAGATACAATGACCGAAGAGTTGCATGAGATTTCTGCGGATCTGGTTGTGCTGGCAACAGGTATGCAACCGAATACATCTGAATCCCCTCTTCCCATTCAGGTCCCCTATGATGATTATGGGTTTATGGTTTCCCGAAACGGTAAACCCGGAATTCATGCTGCAGGTTGTGTAAGAACGCCGACTTTTGTTTCAGAAGTAGTCCAGGATGGAACGGCAGCAGCCCTAAAAGCTATTCAATCGGTTGTGAGGAGGTAAACTCAATGGAAAAAAAGACCGCAGTCTATATATGCACGGGATGTGGCATTGGAGATGCCCTTGATACAGAACAGCTCAGCAAGGTGGCTACTGATAAAGGCAGCGTGCCCGTTTGCCGGGTTCATGCCAACCTGTGCAGTCAGGAAGGTGTAGAACTCATTAAGAATGACATTGCCAATGAGGGCGCCAATACACTGGTAATAGCAGCCTGTTCCCATAGGGTGATGTATGATGCGTTTAACTTTGAAAGCTGTATTGTTGACAGGGTCAATATCCGGGAACAGGTGGTCTGGTGTCAGAAACCAGGGGATGAAGACACCCAGATGATGGCAGAAGACTATCTCCGAATGGGCATGGCCAAGGTTAACAATATGGAACTGCCTGAACCCTTTAAACCTGAAGAAGAAATATCCAGGGATATCCTTGTGGTTGGAGGTGGACTGACCGGGATGACATCGGCCCTGGAAGCCGCAAAAGCTGGCTGTTCAGTGGTTCTGGTGGAAAAAGAGACCCAACTGGGAGGTTTCCAGAGCAATGTCCGGAAAATAGCGACATTCCCTTACAAGGAAGTCCAGGATAACGATGTGGAACAACTGATTCAGGAAGTCACACAAAATGAAAAAATCAAGGTGTATACCGGGGCCAAGGTGGACAAAACCGCTGGGGGCCCGGGTGTTTTTCAGGCTACTATCAGCCAGAATGGAACCACGGCTGAGCATAAAATAGGGGCTATTGTGCTTGCGGCCGGATGGCAGCCCTATGACCCCGGTAAGCTGGATAAAAAGCTCGGGTTCGGAGCTTCTCCCAATGTCATTACCAATGTCATGTTTGAAGAGAACGTTAATGATGGAAAGATAACCCGGCCAAGTGATGGAAAGGATGTAACAAACGTCGCCTTCCTGCAATGTGCGGGACAAAGAGATCCTGATCATCTGCCATACTGTTCAAGCGTTTGCTGTGTCACTGCCCTGAAGCAGGCCCTGCAGGTCAAGAGCCAGAATCCGG
>JBDRPB010000141.1:0-4614 GCA_043809485.1 Pseudomonadota bacterium
GTAGGAGCACGTGCAAAAATAGCTGTCCTAAATGTTGGTGGAGTCCGCAAAAAAGTACTAACAGAAAGTCCAGATGGTCGAAATCTTGAAGTGCTTCATGCCCCCTTAATGAATGATCCATCACACAGCGGAATATATAACTTGAAACAAGATGACGAATTGATTGCTGAGCTGATTCTTGAAGCAGTCCGTGAGTCTTATTCCGCTCGTAAATAGAAGTGAGAAGGGTTGGATCTTAGAACAAAATGTGTCAGGTCTTGACGGGCTGTTGCCAGAATCGGATTTCTAAAACCGGTTCAAATAATTTCTGATTAAAGTTCAGCTTGTACCCCTCACATATCAGTTCACAGGCTTAACATCTTCTGAAGGGTTGCCTGATCAATAATCTCAACACCTACGAAAACAAGCGATAAAGGGGTCACTCATTAAAGGGACGTCAAATAGATTATGATGTCAAAGCATTATAAGTAAAAAAGGAAACAGCATTATGGAGCAAGACGTCACTGTTAAAATACCACGCACATGGATAAAGGAATTGCCTGAAGATGAGTTAACTCTTAAACAGATTATTCGTCTGGGCATTTATCAGTATAAGATGGAGCGTGCAATTCAGTTGTATCGGGATGGTGTGGGTTCTTTGGGTTATGTTGCGGAACAAATGGGACTTAATAAACAGGATCTGATCCGTGAAGCTCGTCATCATGATATCGATCCAGAATATTCCGAACAAACGATCAGAGAGGAACTTTCAGAATGGCAATAAACGTGGTTTCAAACGCTGGTCCACTTAGCGAAAGAGAAGATATCTGGATCAGTCCTGATCTTTGTAAGGGTTTTCTTAAAGATGAGAACAAATAATTATCGACTACTGGGTAGAAAAGGCTGGGGAAGACCTTGCGTCAGCTCGGGATAACCTTAAATCGGGCAGGATTTTAAGAGGTTTGATTTGCACAAAAAAGGCAAGAACTTTCTTGGCTGCACAATAAAGCTCTATAAGAAGGTCAGATATTTCGGCCCTGGCAAAGGAGCGTCATTGTGAGCCGGGGATTGTATGAATATTCTGTGCGTGAAAGTCCTCGCGCAAAGCACATTGGTCTTAAGGTAAGCCTGCAAAACGGGCTTGAGGTAATCATCCCTGTTGGCTTTGACCCCAAGCTCATCCCTGAAATACTGAAAAAAAAGAAACGTTGGATTCGAGCAGCTCAAGGAAAAATTGAACGGCAGGCAAAATTTGTGATTCGTGACTCGGAAGCTATTTTGCCCGATTACATATCACTCCCCTCTATGGGAGAAAACTGGAGCCTGCAATACAGGATCGGGAAAGCGGAGTGGGCCGTAGTATATGAGGACGGAAACGGTCAGCTATTGATTCGAGGTAATATACGGGACAAAACGGCATGTAAGGCAGCCTTGAAACGATGGCTTTCGCGCAAGGCACGGGCAACGCTTATTCCGTGGCTTCAAGAGGTTGGTGCGGATAACTCCCTAAAATTCAATCGAGTCTTTGTGAAATGCCAGAGAACGAGGTGGGCGAGCTGTTCTCGTCACAAAGCGATTAGCTTAAACCTGAAACTTTTATTTCTGCCCATGCATCTTGTCCGCTATGTTTTCATCCACGAACTCTGCCACACCATACACATGAACCACTCACAGAAATACTGGGCGTTTCTGGCTTCCAGGGAACCCGAATATGTTAGTCTTGATAAGGAATTAAGAGGCGCCTGGCGGCTTGTGCCTCCGTGGGTTGGATAACACGCCATTTATGTGTCCTGTGGGTTCACTTGACGGCTATCTTTGATTGGAAAATCAACTGAAAATCCTGTCGAAATCCAAAACCTGTTTTGACATGAATGAAATATGGTATAAAATGACTCCAAAGAGAAGTTGTTTTAAGAAATTCTAATTATAATCTTTAAACCTTGCTAATGCAGGTTGAGACCATAATTGGAATTGCGGAGCTGTTTTAAGTCTAAGGAGGGAGCCAGGAAATGCGGACTTTAAGGATTGCGATGGCCCAGATCAACACAACTGTGGGAGACCTGGAAGGGAATACAAAAAAAATATTGCAATACATCGAGCAGGCAAGACATCTCGGAGTAGATCTAATCACTTTTCCGGAACTGGCTATAACCGGTTATCCACCGGAGGATCTGCTTCTTATGCCCCAGTTTGTTAACGAAAACCTGGATTACCTGAAAGAGATAATAAAAGCCACCTCTGGTATTTGTGTCATTGTCGGTTTCGTGGATAAGAAAGATGATCTCTACAATGCCGCGGCCATAATTAATAACGGAACATTAGCCGGGGTCTATCACAAAATATATCTCCCCAATTATGGAGTGTTTGATGAAAACAGATATTTTCAGGGAGGAAACGAAATTCCTGTATTTAACCTCGGGGAAACCGCGATTGGGCTAAACATCTGCGAAGACATGTGGTATCCGGAAGGCCCTACTACCACCCAAACCCTTAAAGGGGGCGCGGAATTGATTGTAAACATTTCTGCTTCTCCCTATCATGCAGAAAAAGGCAACAGCAGGAAAAGGATGTTGGCCACCAGGGCAGCGGATAACATAGTAATCGTGGCTTTCAACAATCTCGTGGGAGGGCAGGATGAGCTTATCTTCGATGGGGGCAGTATGATATTGGATCAAAAAGGAGACCTGCTTTGCCAGGGAAAACAATTTGAGGAGGACTTTATCGTTACTGACCTGAACTTAGACGCGGTCTTTCTCCAACGGATTCATGACCCCCGCCGGAGAAAGGATAAATTTGCCCCTTCAGACCACGAAGATAATCTAAAAAAAATAGACCTGAAGATGGCCAAAACACAAAAAAAGCCGGCCCTGCCCAAAAGAGATATAGAAGATGTTTCGCGGCTTGAAGAGGTCTACCGCGCTCTTGTATTAGGGGTTTCTGATTATGTGAAAAAAAACGGTTTCAAAAAGGTAGTCCTCGGCCTGAGTGGAGGCATAGATTCGTCTCTGGCAGCAGCCATTGCTGCTGATGCCCTGGGAAGAGAAAATGTCATCGGAGTGGCTATGCCTTCCCCTTACACATCTTCGGAAAGCCAGGAAGATGCGGAAAACCTTGCCTCCAATTTCAAGATAAAATTTAAGTCCATCCCCATCGTCGATGCTATTAAGGCCTATGAGAGGATGCTATCTTCCGAGTTCCAGGGATTAACTCCTGGTGTAACAGAGGAGAACCTCCAGGCCAGGATAAGGGCCAATATCCTCATGGCACTGTCCAATAAATTTGGCTGGTTAGTCCTGACAACAGGAAATAAAAGCGAGAGTAGTGTAGGCTACTGCACCCTTTATGGAGACATGGCCGGCGGATTCGGCGTTATCAAGGATGTGCCCAAAACCTTGGTTTACGAATTGGCCAGATATCGAAACAGCATAGAAGAAACAGAAGTTATTCCTCGAAGGGTGCTTATCAAACCCCCGTCTGCCGAACTGAGACCCGAACAAAAGGATACCGATTCACTTCCCCCTTATTCCATTCTGGATCCCATCCTTCAGGCATATGTGGAGGAAGACAAAAGCCTGGAGGAAATCCTTAGCATGGGGTTTGAGGAAGAGATAGTAAAAGAGGTAATACGTTTAGTGAACAGAAATGAGTATAAGCGCAGGCAATCCCCCCCAGGGATCAAGATAACTCCACGAGGTCTGGGGAAAGACAGAAGGCTTCCTATTTCAAATAAATACCGGGTGAGATAACTTCAGGACTCACCTTTCTATGCCACCCATACTGATTCCAGGAACGTGCCTGAGAAATCAACCATCAATTTGGGCTGATTTTTCTTTAGATCCCATGAAACAAAAATGGTCAACAGGTTAGTTACCGTTTCTTTTTCCACTCCCAGGTGCTCAGCAATTTTTTCATTAGCCTCCCGCACAGTGGCAATAACCAGCCTGTCAATTTTCATAGAAGCGTTCAGGCTTTTCAAGTGGGGAGAGCCCTGGAGCTGCTCAGCAGCTTCATCCCAGTGAATGCCATCCACCTTGCGGCGCAGCACATAGGCATTGCCCCTGTCCCTAATCGCCAGCAGTGGAGGATTGGCTCTCAACTGAGCATACCTGACTTTTATGCCGCGAACCTCTGATGTCAGGCGCTCCAGTATTTCTTTCTTTTTCTCCAGGGCAGGAAGTTGTCTTGCCTGGATTCTTTCGAATATGAAAGCCTCGTGGTTTAGGGTGATTTCTTTGAGACGCGTTGGATCAAAGCCCAGATCCATGAGATCACCTATGGTGAGGGTGTCTTTCGCAGTGATTCCTCTTTCCTTCAACCAGTTGACAAAGCTTGGTCTGTTGTAATTGGGTAGCGATTCAATGCTGCGGGCGGGATGGGTTTTTATTGTCCTCGGAAGACGCAAATATAATCCCCTGTCTCCGCTCACGAAAGATGGCTTGCTGGCCAACTCGTCAGGAGGATAGGATTGTACCGGCAGCGCTGCGATCTCAGGAGCCAGCACGATCTGTTCCAGGGAATCCCCGCCCGTATAACCTATCAGATCTCCTATGCGGCGCCTGAACGCAATGAGTTTGGTGACGAAACGAGTGAACATAAACCGCATAAACGTCGCGGGCTCTTTTTTACGGATTTCCG
>JBDRPB010000142.1:0-2750 GCA_043809485.1 Pseudomonadota bacterium
GAGCATATCAGGCTGAAAAACTACAGCTTGAATGGCAGGTATTCAGAAAAAGAAATCGTATTTTATGCTGACAAACGCGTGAATCATGATAAAATTGTAAGCTTGGAAGAACGCCTTGCCTATCTTGTTGAGCGATATGGCCGGAACCAGGAAGGCCTTGAAGACGCAATTAGAATAAATTTTGACTTATGTAAAGAGGTGGAAAAAAAACTGTTCACCCAACTTGATTTTGGGCCTGAATCGTTGGCCCCATTGGCTGTGAATGAAGATATCGAATCGAGTCTTTACTGAATGCTGGAGGATGCATGGTCAAAAAAATTTCGATGCTTTTGCTGGTTGCCTTGGTTTTTCTGGGGTGCAAAGATACAGGCCTTAACCTCAAGGTCCGCTATGATCAAATTCAGGGTCTTAATAAAGGCGACCGGGTGATTTTTGAACAGAATCACGTAGGTCAAGTGGCAGGCATATTTTATTCAGAAGAGGGGTATTATGTGGTTGATGTGGTTATTAGAAAGGACTTCGCAAACGCTGCCACAGACCACTCCAAGTTTCTCATCACATGGGATACAGAAAAAGAAGGGAAAAAGGCCATTGAAATAACCCAGAGCCCAAGAGGGGGAACCCTGCTTACAGATGGTGCAACTGTCATTGGCACCGCCAGGGCTTCACCGCGCTCCAATCAACCGTGGGGTGATTTTGGAAAAACCCTTGATGATTTAAAGAAGCAATTGGAGGAGTTTGCAGATGATCTGCGCAAAATTCCAGAAAGTGAAGAATTCAAAAAACTTGAAAAGGAATTGGAGCGCCTGTTAGAGGAGATGAAGAAATCAGGCGATGCAGCGCGGGAGAAAATAGAGAAGGAAGTATTGCCACGGATCAAACGGGAGATGGAAAAGCTTAAGGAGAGGCTTCGCAGGTTAGGCCGGGAGGAAGAGGTAGAACCCCTGGAAGTTCAGATGGAAAAGCTAAGAAAAATTTAAATTCATTGGAAGGGAGGCTGACTATGCACTTTGACACCAGTTTGCGAGGTTATACATCAAAAAGGATAGAAGAAATCCAACACGCGGATATCCTTATGGGTATCCCTTGTTACAATAATGAGAAGACCATCGCCCACGTGATACAGATGGTTACCCATGGCCTGGCCAAACACTACAAAGACCAAAGGAGTGTGATCTTCATTGCTGACGGAGGTTCTACAGATGACACCCGGGAGGTGGCCAGGGAGTTCCAGATCAAGCCGTGGCAGGAGAAGGTTGTCTCCATATACAGGGGGCCGGGGGGTAAAGGCACTGCCCTCAGGTCTGTGTTCGAGGCCGCTAATCGGCTAAAGGTTGGGGCATGCGCAGTGGTGGCCTCTGATCTTCGGAGTATCACTTCCGACTGGGTACAATACCTCCTTGACCCCGTACTCAGCAGGGACTACCAGTTCGTTTCCCCTGTCTACCTACGCCATAAGTACGATGGGACCATCACAAACAGCATCGTGTATAATATCACCCGGGCCCTTTATGGTAAGCGTATCCGGCAACCTATCGGCGGGGATTTTGCCATTTCCAGGGAAGTGGCTAAGTTTTATGCCGAGCAGGACGTTTGGGAAACGGATGTGGCACGCTTTGGTATTGATCTTTGGATGACCACCAATGCAATCACCCAGGGGTTTCGTATTTGCCAGTCAAATCTTGGCGCTAAAATCCACGACGCCAAGGATCCCGGACAGCACTTGGGCCCTATGTTCCGCCAGGTGGTTTGGACCCTGTGCTACCTCATGGAGCATTTTGAAGCCCACTGGAAAGGAGTTCGGGGAAGCGAGCCTGTAGAGACCTTCGGGCAGGAGGGATATGTGGAGCCGGAACCTGTAAACGTTGACATAGAAGGAATGATCGAGCATTTCAAAATCGGCTTCCAGCAGTTTTCTTCCCTCTGGAAGGACATCTTCTCTAAAGCATGCTTCGATGAAATAGAAAATGCTGTGGAGATGGATTCAAAACAGTTCCGCCTTTCCACAGATGCATGGGTTCAGATTCTTTACGAATTGGCAGCCACCTTTCATTCCTGGAGCGTCAATCGTTACAAGCTAATTGATTTGATGACCCCTCTCTATTACGCAAAGGTTGCCTCATTCGTACGACAAAGCTGGGACATGTCATCTCAGGAGGCCGAGGAATTAGTGGAAGATCAAGCACTGAAATTTGAAGAGCATAAAGACTATCTTATTAAGGTTTGGGACCAGAAATCGGCCAAAGAGGTGAAGGCTTGACTGTATACAGTTCCCCCTTACATAAACCCCGATGAATCGAATAATGAAAATACCTTTCCAGTGTCTAATATGGACCTTCTTGTTTATATTACCAGGGCTTTTTAGCTCCCCGCTGCCTTCCTGGGCCGCCACCTGCACAGTTAACGTTATCCAATCCCGGGATCAATACCCGGCCGGGGACTCGTACCCGATTCTTTTCCGAATCCGTATCTCAAAACCGTGGTATATCCATGGCACGAAAGAGAGCGGGGATGGCCTCATTCCCACTGTGCTTTCCTTTTCCGAGACCCCAGGAGTTGAGCTAAGAGAATTGCAGTTTCCAGAACCGGAAAAGAAGCGTTTTGAGTATACAAACGAACAGGTAGAAGTTTTTTCAGGGGAATTCCTGGTCCAGGGCAAATTGATTGTCAACGAAAAGGCCACGACCGGAAAGCAGGTGATAACTGGCCGGCTGTCTTACCAGGCTTGTTCATCCCGGTCCTGTCTGCCT
>JBDRPB010000143.1:0-6354 GCA_043809485.1 Pseudomonadota bacterium
GGCCATGCCGGGACATTGGATCCGTTTGCCACCGGATTACTGATTATTCTCCTGGGCCAGGGAACCAAGCTCTCAAATTTTTTAATGGCCGGGGAAAAAAAATACCTGGCCACAATGAGGCTGGGGGCTGAAACAGATACATTGGATCCCACAGGCCGGGTGGTTAGAACAAGCGTAGTGCCTCAACTGACACCCGCAGAAATACGGAGTAAGGCTAAGGCCTTTGTTGGAAATATCGAGCAGACGCCCCCCAGGTTTTCTGCTGTCAAATATAAGGGAACCCGGGCCTACAAGCTGGCTCGCAAGGGACTGGATGTAGATCTCAAGAAGAGAATCGTCTCCGTATACTCTCTTCAAATCCTGTCGGTGCAACTGCCGGATGTCACAATGAAGGTGACCTGTTCCAGGGGGACCTATATCAGGAGTCTTGCGGCCGATATGGCGAGGGAGTTGGGACCTGGTGGACATCTTGTTTCCTTGAGAAGAATTGCCATCGGATCTTTTGAAGTAAGCAATGCCCTTAGTTCCAGTGTGCTCTCACAATCAGGGGCTCGCTCTTTGTTAAGGGACAAAATAATCCCTCTCAGGGCGGCCCTCCCCGGCATGTACGAGATACAGGTAGGTGAACCGCTTGCGAAAAAGGTCAGAAATGGCTACCAGCCAACCTTGAAAGAGCTGAACAAGGGCTTAAGTACGTCTGACTGCAAAAACGGTTATGTCAAACTAATGAGCGCTGATGACCTCGTGGCTATCATGAAACTCAAAGAGAACGGAGGACTTGGTTATGAAAGGTTAAAAATAGAGAGGGTATTTTCATGATACCTTTTGTTGTACATATAGCTCTTAAGATAATGTTTTTGGAGTTTACCGTTTCATCGCCATAAAGAGAAGTCTGAGCCTCATTGGGCCGAGATACTGGATACTGGTTTCTGGATACTGGATATCTATAGGGAATCACGCCTTTTTTAGCTAGCATCCAGGATCGAGCATCCAGCA
This sequence comes from Pseudomonadota bacterium, assembly GCA_043809485.1. Lineage (GTDB taxonomy): Bacteria > Desulfobacterota > DSM-4660 > Desulfatiglandales > Desulfatiglandaceae > 4484-190-2. The sequence goes on from JBDRPB010000143.1 coordinate 997, forward strand.
TCACTTGATGTATAGCGACTCACGGGAAGTACGGGTGAAAAATGACGACCCCAAAATAATTTTCTTAAACAGTATAGTAAGCGGCTAAAGTGCCATTTACGTAAACAAAATTACAGGAGGAAAGAAAAGTGGTTTTGACACCAGAAGTTAAAAGAGAAATTATTGATCGGTTCCAGGCTAATGAAAAAGATACGGGTTCACCTGAGGTTCAGATCGCCTTGCTCAGCAGTCGAATCAGGTATCTTACTGATCATTTTAAGGTGCATAAAAAGGATCACCATTCTCGCAGAGGGTTGTTAAAATTAGTGGGTCAGAGACGGAGACTACTAAATTACCTGAAGAGAAAGGATGTGGAAAGATATCGCACCACAATTAAAGAGCTCGGAATTCGAAAGTAGAAAGGGGAATCGGGAGATTCCTGAACACTTAAATTCTAATCAATGAAAGGATATATTAGATAATGATAAAAAACAGTTCAATAGAGATTAATGGTAAGAGCCTGTCTGTGGAGACAGGTCGTATTGCCAAGCAGGCAAATGGCTCTGCCGTTGTAACGCTTGGAGAAACAGTCGTATTGGTGACAGCCGTGTCCACCGATGAAATTCGAGAGGGGATAGACTTTCTCCCTCTGACCGTTGAATATCAGGAGATGTCTTATGCCGGTGGGCGAATTCCCGGAAATTTTTTTCGCAGGGACATGGGGAGACCAGGTGAAACGGAGACCCTGACTTCCCGCTTGATAGACAGGCCCCTGAGGCCGCTTTTCCCGGACAATTACTACTATGAAACACAGGTGATTGCCACGGTGCTCTCAACAGATAAGGAAAATGAGGCCGATGTGTTAGCAATGCTGGGCGCCTCAACAGCGCTTGAAATATCGGATATCCCATTTGCTGGACCTATCGCTGGAGTTCGCGTGGGAAGAGTGGACGGCAGGTTTATTGCCAACCCCACACTCAGTCAGCAGGTGGAAAGTGATATCAACCTGATTGTAGCATGCAACCGCTCTGGTATTATAATGGTGGAGAGCGGAAGCCTTTTTGTTTCAGAGTCTGATATGATCGAAGCAATTTTTTTCGGACACGAAGCTATGCAGCCCATGCTTGATATGCAGGAACAGCTTAAGAATGAGATCGGCAAACCGAAAAGAGTCATTCAAACAAAAACTATCAATGAGGAACTCCGGAAAAAGGTCAGTGAGATGGGGCCCCCCCTGCTCCAGGATGTCATCACGACGGCCGACAAAATGCTGAGGCAGGAGAAAGGAAGACAGGTACTCAATAAGATTCAGGATGCTTTGAACGAAACTTACCAGGGCATGGAGTCAGAGATTCGTGAGGCGGTACATGCTCAGGAAAAGAAGATGGTCCGTCAAATGATCCTTGATGAGGGGAAAAGAATTGATGGCCGGTCTTTCACTGAGGTCAGACCAATAGAATGCGTGGTTGGTCTTTTGCCTCGCGTACATGGCTCCGCCCTCTTTACCCGTGGAGAGACACAGGCCATGGTTTTAACCACCCTGGGGACCGAAAAGGATGAGCAACGGATGGAATCTATTTATGGGGATCATTTCAGATCATTCATACTTCATTATAATTTTCCACCCTATAGCGTTGGCGAGGCCAAGAGGTTAGGCGGTCCAGGAAGAAGGGAAATAGGGCATGGAGCACTTGCGCGAAGAGCCCTTATACCAGTGCTGCCTAAAAATGAAGATTTTAAATACTCCATTCGAGTTGTATCTGAAATACTTGAATCCAATGGATCTTCTTCTATGGCCAGTGTTTGTGGCGGCTGTCTTTCCCTCATGGATGCCGGTGTGCCCGTAAAAGAAGCGGTTGCCGGTGTGGCCATGGGCCTGGTGTCAGACGGCAGTAAAGTTGTAGTGCTGACCGATATTATCGGAGATGAAGACCACTACGGGGATATGGATTTCAAGGTAACTGGCACACGCGACGGGATTACGGCCCTGCAGATGGACATAAAAATCGAGGGAATTACAAGGGAAGTGTTGGAGCAGGCCCTTGATCAGGCAAAAGAGGGCAGGATCTTCATCCTGAATGAGATGAACAAGGCAATATCGAAATCGCGGGACCAGATTTCAGAATATGCGCCGATTATCAGCACCCTCAAGATCAAACCGGAAAAGGTCAGGGTCCTTATCGGTCCCGGAGGCAAGACGATCAGGGAAATTACCAATACCTCCGGTGCAAGAATCGATGTGGATGATGAAGGGACGGTTACTGTTTCCTCTGCTGACAGAGAAATCTCCGACGCTGCCATTAGAATGATCAATGAAATCATTCAGGAGGCCGAGGTCGACAAGCTTTACATGGGAAAAGTAGTAAAGATTATGGACTTTGGCGCTTTTGTGGAGATTTTTCCCGGCACAGATGGCCTGGTCCATATATCACAACTGGCGCGGGAAAGAGTTGAGAAGGTTACTGACGTGCTTAACGAAGGAGATGAAGTCCTTGTAAAGGTTCTCGAAGTTGATAATAATGGAAAGATACGTCTTTCACGCAAGGCCGCTTTAGGTGAGAGCCTGGACAATGTATCATAAAACAGTATTAAAAAACGGTGTAAGAATTATCTCCGAGCAATTAGAGCATCTGCGATCTGTTTCCCTTGCTATCTGGGTAGATGCAGGATCCCGTCATGAAGTGAAGTCAGAAAATGGTATTTTTCATTTTACCGAACACATGATTTTCAAGGGAACCGAGAATCGCAGCAGTCTTCAAATTGCCAAGGAACTGGATGCCATCGGAGGCCTGTCCAACGCCTTTACAGGCAAGGAAAATACCTGCTTCCACGCCAGGGTTCTTGGAGAACACTTTGCGCATTTAGCAGATATTTTGTCTGATATTTTTTTGCACTCAACCTTTGATGTTGATGACCTGGAGCGCGAAAGGCAGGTGATACTCCAGGAAATCAGCATGGTGGAAGATACACCGGACGATCATATCCATGTGCTGTTCAACCGCCTTTTTTGGGCTGACCACCCTATAGGCATGCCCATTTTAGGTAATGAAAAAACAGTATCTGCCATTGAAAGAAAAACCATCCTCAAATATATCAATAAATTCTATGTTCCTGAGAGAATCCTGGTTGCGGGGGCAGGGAATGTGGATCACCAATCAATGGTTTCCTATTTTGAACCGCTTTTTTCGCAGTTGGAGGCAGGAAACTCGAATCCCAAAAACGATATTCCCCGGTCCAACGCGAGTGTTTCTGTCCAATACAAAGACCTGGAACAGGTTCATATCTGCCTCGGCGGTGAGGCGCCTTCTCAGACAAGTGACAAGAGATTTGCCTGCGTAGTATTAAATACAATCCTTGGGGGAAATATGAGTTCCCGCCTGTTTCAGGAGATCCGGGAAAACCGGGGGCTTGCCTATTCTGTATATTCCTTTCTTTCTTCCTACATTGATGCAGGTCTTTTGGGCGTTTACGTGGCGACAGATTCCCAAAATGTGAACCCCGTACTCGAGGCAATTAAAAACGAGATAAAAAAGATCTGCAAAGGAGAAATTTCCAAATCCGACCTGACCGCGGTTGTGGACCATTTGATTGGTGGCATCTATTTATCATCTGAAAGCGCTGACAACCGGATGATGCGTATTGCGAAGAATGAATTCGTGTTCCAGAAATACGTGAGCTATGAGGAACTGGTGTCCAAATTGCAGCAGGTCACAGTGGACGAAGTAGTTGAGGTTGCAAGCAACATATTTCAGGACGGCACAGTCTCACTTTCTACACTTGGCCCGATCAAGGAAGATGATCTCGATACGAGCAATCTTCATTTTTAGTTCACTTTAGACACTTTAGTCACTTCTTTATGCAGGGAGTCTCCGGTTGGAAAGAATAACCGTCAAGGTCAAGCGTCTCCATGACATTGAAGATATTTCCCTTCCTGTCTATGAGTCACAAGGTTCCTCTGGCATGGATATCAGGGCCGTTGTCAAGGAACATGTTTTACTCAAACCAGGTGAAATAAAACGTATTCCCACAGGACTGGCGGTATCCGTACCACCTGGATATGAGGCCCAGATCAGGCCGCGAAGTGGCCTTGCGCTTCATCATGGCATTGGGATGGTGAATTCGCCGGGGACCATTGATTCTGATTACAGGGGAGAAATAGGCATTATTATGATCAACTGGGGAACTGAGTCGTTTGCAATAAAAAGCGGAGACCGGATCGCCCAAATGGTCTTTTCCAGGGTGTATCGGGCCGACCTTGTGGAGGTGAATGACCTTGATGCAACCTCCAGAGGGCATGGGGGTTTTGGACATACGGGAGTCAAGTGAGCTAAAATGAGATTTTCTGTATTAGCCTCAGGCAGCAGTGGAAATGCCTATTACGTGGAAACGGAAAATACCTGCATCCTTATAGATGCAGGGATAAGCTGTCGCGAGATTGAGCGACGTCTTGAGCTGGTGGGGGTGAAGGCGAAAGAACTGGATGCACTCATAATTACACATGAGCATACGGATCATATAAAGGGTGCAGGTCCGCTGGCCAGACGTTTTGATCTCCCAGTTTATTTAAATAGAAAAACCTTTGAAAATGGACGCAAAGCGCTGGGGAATCTGTCCAGACCGGTGATTTTTCAAACAGGGCAAGCCATGAATATCAACGATCTTTGCGTTGAGACCTTTACCAAGTGTCATGATGCGGCAGACCCCTTCGGACTCGTTCTTACCTCGAACGGAACGAGAATCGGATTGAGCACTGATCTTGGAAAGAGCACAAGGTTAGTGGAAGATCGTTTGAAGGGCTGCGATGCACTTATCCTTGAGTTTAACTACGATCAGGAGATGCTGGAGCAAGGACCTTATCCACTAAATATAAAGAGAAGAATAAAGGGGTCTGAAGGACATCTTTCCAATAAACAGGCCGGCGACCTTCTTCGCGTTATTTCCAAAGAGAACCTGAAATTTGTTGTTCTTGCCCATCTCAGTGAAACTAATAATCAGCCTGACAAGGCCTACAGGGAAGCAGAAGAGGCATTAGGCAGATGTGGCCTCACCGAAGCGAATATCTTGATAAGCAAGCAGGATGAACCAGGGCCTATGATTGAGTTATAGTGTGGCCAAAGAACTGAGTCGCAAAAGAAAACGCAAGAGAAAGGAGTATGTATGCAGTTGCTGCGGTAAGAAACAGCCTTTTTGCTGGACATGTCCTTGCGGTTTTCAAATCTGTAACACCTGCATGGAAGAGAATTTATGGGGATTTACCTGCAGCGGAGTAAACTGGCAGTGTCCCGATTGCGGTGCCCTAAGGCCGTTTTGAAATCCACCTGGGGATATTAGGCCCTTATAAATAAATTTGTGTTTAAATTGCGCAGAAAAATTTTTGTA
>JBDRPB010000144.1:0-4900 GCA_043809485.1 Pseudomonadota bacterium
GGTTTGTTTACATCTGCCAGTGTCTGGTAGGACGCGCCTGTCTTGGTAAATATGCAGGGTTGGACGTAATACCAGGGATCACAGAAGGTTATTTTGAGGGCGCGTTTCAGTGTGGGGGTCATGTCCGCGGCCAGAATATCTGCCTTGCCAGAGAGCAGGGCCGGAATGAGGCCGTCCCAGTCAAAATCCAGAATTTTCATCTTAACACCCATCCGTTTGGCCATCTCCCGGGCGAACTCGACCATGGAACCCGTGTGGTTACCGTTTTTGTCCACAAAAGCATAGGGCGCCGCCCCAGACTGGACTGCTACCCGCAGCTCACCCCTTTTGACGATTTCATCCAGCGTTCCAGCCATTGCTGTGCCGACCATCCCCAGGGTCATCGCCAGAGCCAACAGTACAAACATTAACCTTTTCATTTTCATACTTTCCTCCTTTCTTATCTTTGTGGTTTGAAGTAGACACTTATTGGCACAATTGCCTCTAAGCCAAAACCTCTTGCTCCTCTTCAATAATGATGCCCCTTTCGGCCAATCGATCCATAAACGGTTGATAGGGCACATGGACTGCAGGCGCAAGGACACCCTTTTCAGTTATTTCGCCCCCGGCGATCATCTGGGCAACGATACTTGCCGGAAATCCGACCCCTTTACTCATAGCCATCAAACCGGTGTCCAGATCACGCTCGATTAGCAGACGCGACGTCAGACTAAGTTTCTTTCCTTCCACAACCCCTTCAAAAATGTTCAACATGGCCACCAGGTCTTTTTCATTTTTCTTATATTGAAGCTGAGGGCCCATTAATTTATCCAGAAACTGATGTGGAGATATTTCACATGGCAGGCCTGGGACTGGTTTTTCACCTAAAAACCCCAATTGCTTTAGTGGATGCCAGAACGAGCTCCATCCCGGCCAGCGTAAAGAATAGCGTCCGGTCTCTTTGATGGTTTTTGTCACACCGAGTAAATCTGTATAGAAGACGGCATCACCGTTAGGAATGGCCTCCAGTTGACCTAACCCTGGAAAGTCGATGAAATGGATGAATTCGGTATCATGCTGGCTGGCGCCCGGGATGACCACCTGCCGGCCATCTATTATTGCCCGTGAATCCCGGTTGGTGGAACTCAACACCCCCTCCCAGGTCCAGGACACTTTATAATTGATCGGATTGTCGCATGCGGACTTTTCAGGGAAGCCGCCGCAGTAGGATTTGATGACGTGAAGCTCGTCAAACCGCCGTCCGGCCTCGCCGTAAATGATCAAATCAATTCCGGGATCAAGCCCACATTCGGGCATTATTGACACCCCGGCTTTTTTGGCTTGAGCTCCCAGATTTGAAATAGATCCGGCATAATTGGTATTGACCACACCAACCCCGGTTTTGATGGCTGCCTGACAAACATTCGGAGTGAATTGGCGTGGTAAAAGGTCGATAGCCACATCTACTCGGCTGAAAAGGTCAACCAGATTGTCCAGGTCGGCGGCGTCCAGCAATACTGGCTGAACTTTGGACATATCGGAAAAATCCTTAATAAAATCCAGCGCATCCAACCTGGCGTCTGCGCAAATAACTTCCTTGACCTCCTTACTTCTAACCAGGTCATATACAGCGGTTCGGCCCTGAATTCCGCATCCTCCTAAAACTAATATCCTCATGGTCAGCCCCGTCCATTATCTGATAAGAAGTGTTTCTGAAAGAATGAAAATTCCAACATATGCAATTTGTCTTATACCACATAATATATTGAACCCCTTTCGTCATGTCAAGATTTTTTATAAGAGTAAATTTACATCATTTTTGTCTGATTAGCCCTGTTGTCTCTGGTGAATAACGCCTATGATTTTATGCTTTATTCACAACCAGGATTATGTAATAAAAAAACTATACCGAGAAAACAAGAATAGACGTTCCTGGAGCCGAAGGATATACTACGCCCAGACAAATAAACGCAAACCGTGGTGGCCCCCCGCAGCCTGGTTTATTTTTGGGCCTATTGCGAGCATTATGGGCTATCTTTGTAGGTTGGCTTGAGCGGCAAAAGGATAGTGGATTTTGTTGTTTTAACATGCTTTTGCTGACTTCCCATGACATACAAAATATGCGGAATTAACGAAACCCAACTGATTAAGACCTCTCAACCCACACTACAGGATCAAAAAAATCGCAGAAATCAATCTAAAGCGTTTTCTGAATCAAGTGCTCCCATGGGCAAACCTGTTTACATATTTTGGTTAGTAATCCTTGGGCCGGTTTTTCACCTGAGATGGGACATCAAAAGTCTCTGTTAACGAATGGATGGCAGTATCAAGGTACTGGCCTTCCACCACACAGGACACACTTGAAATAGAGGTGCTGATGGCAAGGGAATTGATTCCCACCGAGGCAATAGAGAAGAACATCATACTGTGTATGTGGGGTTTTTCACGCAAGTGAGGTCCGAAGACTGTAATTACTGCTACATCCGGGGTGTAAGAGACTGCTTTGGCATCAATAGTAGGCTTTACTTCTTCCATTACTGCCAGGGCGTGATCCAAGTCCTTTTGATCAATGACGAGAGAGAAATTGCCGCAGTCGTCGAGATCAAAACTCTCAACCAGAAATTCGATGTTGATACCATTTTTTCCCATGGCTCCCAAAACGGTGGCTGCAACGCTGGCATGATCCGGCACTGACATGATTTTCACCAGTGCACGTCCATCGCTTTTTATTATTCCACCGATTTTTATCTTATCCAAATTCCTCGCTCCAATCAATCGAGATTAATCTGGTGTAAGTGAAGCCCCCTGTCACGAAGGCTGGGGAGCTTAACTCAAATCTCTCGATAATAATGGAATCTCATGTACAGTTACTGTTAATCCCAACTTCTTCTGTCTTCAATTTTTTTATGGTGATCGGGAATAGTGCCTCGAGGAACGATCTGGGCGACGCCCTTTATTGTCAACATATCCTTTATGTCCCGTTCAATTCTGCCTTTAAGAATATCGGGTTGCGCGATCTCCTCTTTCAATTCTACCACAAAGGTCATGACATCTTTGTGGTTTTCTCGAGTAACCACTACTTGATACTTAAAGACATCCGGGTAGCGGGAAATGACTTCATCTGCCTGCCAGGGATGAATAAAGGTGCCTCTCACCTTGGTGGCCTGATCAATTCTCCCTATAATTTTTTTGAACATAGGGCCGGTTCTGCCGCAGGGACATGCTTCCCGGGCTAACATGGAGAGGTCACCAGTGGCCATCCGGATCATGGGATAGGAGGCGCTGAAATTGGTTGCGACGATTTCGCCTGTAGCCCCGTGTTCTACTTGCCTTCCGGTGTTAGGGTCTACCACTTCCACCAGGATGTTATCAGGTACATGAAGGCCGGTCATGAAATGGCATTCATAACCGATACAACCCAGAAATACGGTTCCGTAAGCCTGACGTATGGTCATCTCAAGCCTATCCTCTAAGCGGGAGCGCAGGGATTCGGGGAGCATTTCTGCACTCACAAGGCCGGTCTCAAGAAAAATATCCTTCTTCAGATCCATACCCATGTCCTCAGCACGCTGGGTAAGGGTCATGAGAAAACTAGGGGTGCCCATGAATCCATTGACCTTCAGCTTTTGCATGATCTTGGCCTGCGCCAGCGTGTTGCCCACACCCGTAGGGATGACTGTAGCACCGATCATCTTCACACACTCATCTAGCATGAAGGCAAAAGGCCACATGTGATAATTGAAGGTGTTGATGATTCGATCTCCCTCTTTAATACCTGATCCACAGAGCGCTTCGGCCCACGAGGTATCTCGATATTCCCAGTCTCCAGGTTGCCAGATGACTCCCGGGTTGATGTAGATTCGTCTGACCCTGCCGGCATCAGTGGTTTCGAATCCTCCAAAAGGAAAATCTCTTTTCTGGCGCGCTACCAGATCGCTCATGCGAAGGATGGGAAGCTTTTCCAGATCCTCTATGCCCTTGACGTCAGATAATCCTATGCCGGCAGAGTCAAAGATTTCCTTATATGCCTTCGAGTGCTGATAGGCATTCTGAAAGGTTTCCAGGAACCTTTTGTTCAGATCCGCCTTTCGTTTCTCCCAATCCATGGTTTCGCGAATCCTATTAAAAAACCTGAGCTTTTCTCCTGAATTGTCCATTTTACACCTATAACTAAATTAATTATAGTGACTGGTTTTCGCTGGCTGGGTTTAAACCCATTCGCCATTTCTTCAAATCTATCGAGGCCCCCACAACTTACCTGTTTCAATGAACATATAAGGGTGATCGGTTTCTGTTTTCAAATGAAGATAGAAAGTAGATTTTATAGTCTTAGGCCGGCTGGCGCAGCCGGGGCGGGAGGATGAATACCTTACGTAACCCCTCTTTCAACGAGATTGCTTCCTCTGGGCAGAATCTCGCGCAGATTCCGCACCCAAAGCAAGCGCTCTCGTCGCGTTCAGCCAATTCATTGTCGTTTAACCTTATTGCCTCGGTGGGGCACCGATCCTTGCACGTGCCGCATCCTGTGCAGCCCGCTCGTATTTTTGGCCCAGTGAGCTTTCAGACATAATCTCTTTATCTCCCTTTGAAACAGGATATTTAGGAAAATAAGTCTTTTTTTTGATGCTTGGGGAAATGGGTTAGGTGTATTCTAAACGATTCGGGTATTGATTGCAAGTTATAGCATTGGCTTTTTGGACCTCTCAATTCGTTGTTAGGATTCAGGCGGATCTTTATGTGATTTCGATTTTTCTCTTATACAAAGGTTTGACCTTTGAATAATTTTTCGTAACGGGCATAGCTCTCAAGCAAACGTTCTCCTAACATGCCTGCAAGGCTTTCCCTCCTTCTCATTCTAACCACAACGTGACGGGGAAAGATTCGCTCTAAATTCCAAATACTATTCATCCCTGAAAGTTAG
>JBDRPB010000145.1:0-4571 GCA_043809485.1 Pseudomonadota bacterium
ACTCACGTTGCTTGCAACCGAGCGGAAGGGAAGTCCCATCTGGGTCAGCAACCGCTTTCTCCGGGGAGAAGCAGAAGCCAGGATCAACGGGTGTTTTTCATTGATGACAGAAAATTTCATGATATTAAGGTGTATTCTCAATTGAGCATCACTCAATCAGGGTTGCAGTGCCCTGTGATCGCTTCCATTATTGAGTATCGGAAAAATGTTTCTATGTGTCAAGAATTTGTCAAAACTGGTCAGGGAAACGTCAAAATAGACTCTAACTTGGTCAAATCTGGAGTATTTGCTCTGCCATAACGGGACTCAAATCCGAAATCCGAATACCCCGCCTGGGCGGGGAACAATATCAAAATTCGAAAATCAAATGACCAAAACATTTCTGGATCTTATACGATATTTACAGGATTTTTTCACGTTTTGAATTTGGGATTTATGTCATTCATATTTGTTTCGGATTTCGGATTTCGAGCTTCGGATTTTCAGAAAATTAAATAAGCAAATAAGTTCTATTCATTCAACGCGTTATCTCTTTAAATGACTTAGCCCTGCGTATCGTTTTTTCCCTCTTGCTCAAAAAATAACCTTATGGCAAAATGATATATAGTTAAAGAAACGTCATATTTCAGAGAGCCTTTGAAGTGCCTTTCAGGAGCCAAAAGCAAAGCCAGGACCTCTGAGCCTGGGTTGGCTACTATCCTTTGATTAGGGAGGTGCCACATGGACAAGACAAAAGATTGGGATGAAGAGCTGCGACAGGAGCACGAAAAGTTAAAATGGATGACGAATGTTGATAAAGACGATGAGAGTGTCAGGTTGAAAGGGCATATTGTTGGCCCGCCAAAAGCAGATGATCAATATTCCGCTGAGGAATTGGATGAAATGGGAGTTATTGGGATCTACACTCGGGTTCGTAAAGACAAGAAATAACCCGGAAGATTGGTTGGCCTGATAAGGTAGTAATATAGATGTATGAAAAACTAACCGGGGACGGAAAAGATCTTCTGGAACAAGAAAAAGATCATGGCTAAGACAGAAATGAATGAATTACCACCCTGCCTGATTTTTATAGACAAAGAAGGGCGCTGGTACCATAAGGGAGCAGAGATGATCCACAGGGAATTTATCAGGCTCTTTTACAAACACATGGAACTGGATCCCCAGGGTCGATATGTGATTAACTGGCAAGGTCAGCGTTGCTGGGTGGATGTGGAGGATACGGCTTTTGTAGTTCGAAGGGTTACTTTCAAAGACGGGACCCAGGCCAAAAATGCTCAGTATTTATTACACTTAAGCGATGATACAAGCGAACCTCTGGCGCCGGATACGCTTTTTGTGGGGCAGGACAATGTCCTTTACTGCAAAGTTAAAACTGGTGTCTTCCCGGCCCGTTTCAATCGCGCTGCATATTATCAGCTTGCCGAGTATATTAGAGAAGAAGGCGACACCTATTATCTGCCCTTTAACGGAAGAAAGTATAACATTGCATGATTTTTGATTGATGATTGATATAGCCGCAAAAAGGCACAAAATACACAAAAATAATGATTTACATATTGGAATATCAAATAGTTATGGGCGCTAAAAATATAAATTTGGATTTTTTACAATACCATCATGATTGATTATTGAATATTGAAATTCACAAATAATCGTTGTCTATACTTCAGCCAACTACCTAAAATACAAGTACAATTAACGACTAACAACGGACCACCGACACTACCCGCAAATAAGAAATAGCCAATAGTCAATAGCCAATAGTCAATTAATTATCCCTCTGTTACGGGCGTAACAATTTCTATCTCTGCTTTCTTTTTTAGACTATCAACCCAAACCTGGAACGCCCGCCGGTGCTTTGCCTGCATGAGCGAAAAGCGGTATTTGTCTTTTTCTTCTTGATATTTACTCTCATCAATACCCTCGCTTGCCTCCCATCTGATGACAAATGCCCCGTTGTCGTTTTTAAAGATCGTATCCGGATATCTCTTGTTCCTGTTGAGACTGAAGGCCGTTTCCAGTAAATCGGGCGCATGACCTATTTTGGGAACAGGACCCCGCCTTGTAAAAAGCTCAGTATCCTCAGGCTCTAAATGCTTTTCCTTAGCAAGTTCATCCCAAGCCTTTCCCTCTTTCAGTGCGGTTAGGTAGCTTTCAGCAGCAGCTTTTGCTTCTTCGGCCGAACGATATGCGATATACTCATCTCTTAGTTTATCGGTAACTTCCGCCATTTCGGGTAAGTAGGATTCCTTCCGGTCAGCGATCTGAAAAATATAGAATTTCCCCTTCAGTTCAAGCAGTTCGCTTGTCTCACCTTTTCGCAGGGAAAAGAGGGACTGGCGCAGCTTATCGTCACCGCCAATACCTGGTATACGCTGGTCCTGGGAGAAATCTCCAGTGTACTTTACCTTAAGTTCACGCTCCGCCGTATATTTGGCAAGGTCTGCGTCGTAGGGCATCTGGTCGATAAGGCCCAGAGCGTATTCATGGGCAAGTTCCGCACTGCCGGTCTTGAGCAGTATTTTTGAAATCTGGTCACGTACCTCATCCAGTGCCTTAGTCCTGGCCTCCTTGACATCCTCTACTTTAATTATGTGATAACCAAAGCGGGTCCGTACAAGGTCGCTGATTTCCCCCTTTTTCATTTTAAATGCGGTATCTTCAAAGGGTTTGACCATCCTCCCTGCCGTGAAGTACCCCAGGTCGCCGCCCTCGGACTTTGTAGGACCTTCTGAGTATTTTTTGGCCAGGGTAGCAAAATCATTTCCCTTCCGGGCTTCTTCCAGTACTTTTGTGGCTTTTTCTCTAACCTTTTTGTCTTCCTCTTCTGCCGCATCCTGGCCTAACTTCAATAGGATATGCCGGGCCTTTACCTCCTTGGGCTGCAAGAAGGTATCAATGTTATATTCATAATATTCCTCGATTTCACGATCCTTGATCACTACCTTATCTTTGAAGGTATCCGGATCGATCAGTAGATAGGCAAGTTTGACTTTTTCGGGGACTCTGTATCCCTCCCTGTGCTCCTTAAAATATGTTTCAAGAGAAGCCTGATCAGGTTCGATTGACTTTTTGAACTTTTCGGGTTTGAACTGGACAAGGCTGATTTTGATCTTCTCGTTGGTATGGGTGTAATAGTCTAACACTTCCTGGTCGGTTACCGGCATGAAGGTTAGCAGGAATTGTTGCAGCTTTCCATCAAGCAGTTCCTTGGCCATGCCCTCCTCAAAATCCTCTGGTTTCATACGGTTCTGGTTTAGGAGACCCCTATACCGCCTAATGTCAAACTGGCCATCTATCTGAAATGCCGGGTAGTCCATAATGGCTTGCTGTATTTCACTTTCTGTGACGTCCAGGCCTATTTTTCTGGCTTCCTGGCTGATCAACTTTTGATTGATTAGGTTGTCTAAGGCTCTGTTTTTCAGATCGAATACCTTTATCAGGTTATCGTTCCAGACATCTTTGTATTGTCTCCGAAGCGCTTCTAATAGGTCCCAGTAGGCCTTTTGATATTCCATCCCGCTGATCAGTTCACCATTCACGTAAGCTATTTTTAACCCCTCCTTTGCCGTGAAGGAATAGCCAAAGTAAAAGACAAAGACCAGCGCAATAATGCCTATCAGGACCTTTATCAGCCAGGACTTGGCATGTTTTCTCATCATACTTAATAACATTCAGTATTTCCTCCTGTGTGCAAATCCCCGTCATGTCCAGAAATGAGGTCGGACGCTTGATTCCTATTTGATAAGATTTAAGAATCTTCAGATAACATGAACTTTCAAGGATGTCCATGAGAAGTTGGTTTTTTTTGTGCGGGACAGACTCATCACGGCTCCTCAGGGCGCACACCCGTATGGACCGCCATGGTCCCTAACATGAATCGATGATAGGATACATCCTTGAGGCCAATGCTTTCCATTATCATTGCCAACTGGTTCGGTGTCATGAATGCCTGGGTGGACTTTGGCAGATACACATAAGCGGCCATGTTCCGGGCGATCAGGTAACCCAGCATGGGAATAACAACCTTCAAATGGAACAGCACAAGGGGCCGAAGTGCATTGCGCCGGGCCGGTGACGTTTCGAGACAGACCACCCTGCCACCGGGCTTGACCACGCGCATTTGTTCCTCAAAGGCCCGGCGCACGTCAATCACGTTCCGCACCAGATACCCTGATGTTACGGCATCAAAAGTGGCGTCAGGAAAGGGCAATTCCAATGCGTCTGTGTGGCACCAGAATATCCTTTGGCCACCCGGCCTTCGACGTCCCACCTGCATCATCTGAGAGCTGAAATCCACAGCCATTACCCTTAGGGTCGAGTCTCGTCGCAGGGCCTCCAGGGCGATATCTCCTGTACCGCTGCCCACGTCCAGCAGAAGTCCGCCAGGTGACAATGCCGCCGCACTAACTGCTTGCCTGCGCCAGGCTCTATCCTGCCCCAAAGCCATGAAACGGTTCATCAGATCGTACCTGTCCGAGATTTGTCCAAACATCTCACGTACGCATGCAGCCCGATCAGGCCCCCCAAGAGGTGTCACGGCGTTATTTCTCCTCAATAGAAAAATGTTT
>JBDRPB010000146.1:0-6086 GCA_043809485.1 Pseudomonadota bacterium
CGGGGATATATTCGCCTTCTTTGCTATCGTCATGTCTCTCATCGGAATTGCCTCCTGTTTCTTCACCAGACGAAAAGTTAAAAAATGACGTGATCGCACTCCCCCCTTGAAATAATGTCCTAATGGGTTAGAATATGACGGTGAGTTATACTGTACACGGCCTTAAATTGCGTTTCTTTATCAATTGGATTATCAGTTGTCCATAGAACGTTGTTTGTTATTGGTGTGATGGAGTACTGGAGTGATAGGCCTAAAAGGACTTTTTGAAAATTCAAAACTATTGTTTCAATACTCCAACACTCCAATACTCCAGCCTTAAATATTTTGATCATATCCAAGAATTATCATCAATAGGCTAATTCAAAGGCATTCCTAATTACTTCAATTTCGGGTTTGCCTCTCCCCAGACTGATTGCCACCACGTCAAATCTCGCCCTAACATCGGAGCAGTCCGTGGATTTTATATACGCTAATGCAACCTTGGAAATCTGTCGTTTCTTTTTAGCATTTACAGCCTCTTTAGCATAATCAATCGACCTGCCCTTACGTGTCTTTATTTCCATAAACACAAGGGTATCGCCATCCCTTGCGATTATATCCACTTCTCCCAATGGACAGCGAAAGTTACGTATAATTTTCTTATACCCAAGGCTCTTGATCTTTCTAAGCGCCAGTTCTTCACCAAACTTCCCAAGCTCGAGTCTTTCCTTAGTCAACTTGCAAGACCCCTTTAAAGGTTAGGCGATGAATCGGCGAGGGGCCATACCGCTTCAGTGCCGCGAGATGCGCACGAGTCCCGTATCCTTTGTTTTTGGTAAAATCATAGGCCGGATACATCTTGTGGTAGGAACGCATAATTCTATCGCGGTACACCTTAGCCACTACAGAGGCTGCGGAGATACTTCGGCTTAACTGGTCGCCCTTTATCAAACACCGCTGAGGAATGGGTAGAGGCACCTTCTGGATCCCATCCACAAGAAGGAATTCCGGCTGTGGGTCCATGGCCAATACGGCCCGCCTCATGGCCTCAAGAGCAGCCTTTAAGATATTGAATTTACTAATATATCTATGCGATACGACACCAACTCCAATGGCCAGGGCTTGATCGTGAATTACTGGAAAGGCATTGTCTCTGGCCTTTTCAGTCATCATCTTTGAATCCTTGATTCCGGTTAATAGGATGTCTTGTGGAATGATCACTGCGGCGGCCACAACAGGTCCCGCCAGGGGGCCTCGACCCGCCTCGTCAACCCCTGCAATCAAGCCATATCCGGCCTTTCTGACCAGGCCTTCGTAGAAAAACGGATCGCATATTGAGGAACTGCTCTCGTAAAAAAGCGACTGGGTTTTGGGTGGAGTAAAAAACAAAATGAAACACTAATACCTTTTTTCCTTAATCCGCGCGGCCTTACCCCTGAGTTTCCTCAGATAGTAAAGTCGAGACCTTCTCACCCTACCGCGGGTGACGACTTCGACCTTATCTATAAGCGGTGAGTGAAGTGGGAAAATCCTTTCCACACCAATACCGTAGGAAATCTTTCTTACAGTAAAAGAAGCGCCTGTATTCCCCCTCCTTTTCCTGATGACAACCCCCTGAAATACCTGAATTCGCTCCTTCTGACCCTCTCTTATCCTGGCATGGACTTTGACCGTATCACCCGGGCCAAAAGCCGGGATGTCCACACGCATCTGTTCCTTTTCGAGTGTTTCAATGATATTCATATATTCCTCCTTATTTTACCTGCCAGCCACCCGATCTAAAATGATGGCAGCTGCCGTCCTCACAGAGAGGTGATTATAGTCTGTTCTACCCAAAACCGGGTCCAACACATAATCTGCCCTTTCCATAACTGACTGATCAAGGCCCCATGCCGTTCCAAATATTAAAATAACGGCCCTTTCACTCCGAACAATATCTCTTGCCCGTTCGTAAGACATGGACCTGTGCTTTTGCTTTGAGGCATCCGTTGCCATGATTAGAGGCGCTTCTCCCTCCATTGCCCTTATGGCATCGATTGCTTGCTCTAATGATGGGACAATCTCAACAAGCTCAATTGCCTCCTTTCTGTGCCTATTATACCTGGCTCCATAACCATTCGTCCAGTGGCTTCGAATCCTCTCGGCCAGCCTTTGCTGGTCATCAAGCGGGGTAATAACAAAAAACCGTTTGGCAGCATAGGTCCTGGCCAGCCTGGCTATATCATGAAGATCTATAGTGGTTATGGCCGAAGCGATTCTCTGGTGGTTTTTGTTATAAACAGGGAAATGAACAAGACCGATGTAAAGACGCATGAAAATTACGTGTCTAAAATGAATAAGGGTGACTAAGGTTAAAAACCAAAATAGATTTAATTCCCAAATTCTCTTTTCAATCTGGCCAGAATCGACTTATCCTCAGGTGTCAATCTGGCTTTTTGGAGCAAATCAGGCCTCCTCTCAAGCGTTCTCTTTAAGGATTCGGCCCTTCGCCACATGCGAATTTTTTCATGGTCACCTGATAACAGAACTGGAGGAACCTCTTGCCCTTGAAAAACTTTAGGGCGTGTATACTGTGGGTATTCAAGCAGTCCGTCTTCAAATGAGTCTTCCAGGTTCGATCTCTCCCCCCCCAACACACCAGGGATCAGGCGGCTTACTGCATCCATGACTACTAAGGCAGCCAGCTCTCCTCCGCTTAAGACGTAATCTCCAATGGATAATTCCCTTTCAATACAGGTTAGCCTAATTCTTTCGTCTACTCCTTCGTAACGGCCACATATCAAAACAATCTGGTTCCAGCGAGACAGTTCCCATGCGGTTTCTTGATCAAACCTTTCGCCCTGGGGACTGAGAAGGATTACATGGCTCCGGCCCCGTACTCTGTCAATGGATTTCAGGGCTCGATATATGGGTCCCGGCCTCATTACCATCCCGTCTCCACCCCCGTAAGGGCGGTCGTCTGTGGTCCTGTGGGCTCCTCTCGCAAAATTGCGGATGTTTACAATTCTCACGTCCACTATCCCCCCCTTGACCGCCCGACCAAGAACACCCTCTCGCAGATTGGCGGAAACCATTTCGGGAAATATAGTGAGAACATCAAACTTCATTCAACTCCAGCAATCCCTCCAAGGCCGAAATGACCATTTTTTTGCTTGCAACGTCAATTTCCTTGACAACTTCGTATATGGCGGGGATGCAGACCTCTTTGTCCCCCTCCTTTACCACGTAAATATCATGGGCCTTTGTGGGTATAATCCGGGATATTGTGCCCAAATATTGCCCTGTATCCAGGTAAACTTTAAGTCCCAGAAGCTCGTGCCAAAAATACTCATCATCACTGCGGGCAACGGCCTCTTTGCTGACAAAAATGTCAGCGCCCCTGTATTCCGTTGCCTCACCTATAGCGCCTAACCCCTCCAACCTCAGTAAAAAAAAATTCTTATGAGGCTTTATATAGGTTACTGTATACTCATGAATTTCACCTGAAACAGACCGCAGCATAACGGTCCCCGCATCCAGGAAAGAGGCTGCAGGCCCTGCATAGGACCAGATCCGTAAAAGACCTCCCAAACCGTGAGGACCAATTACCTTACCAACAAGGAGCAAACTGCCTGACGAAGCCTGGGGCAAGGCTATTCAATGATCTCCAAAACCGATCGCTTTCTTATCTTGGTGGAGGCTGCACTAAGAATAGTTCTCATAGCCCGTGCTGTGCGGCCCTGCTTACCTATGACCTTTCCCAGATCTTCCTTGGCTACTTTTAGTTCAATAACAGAGGTCTGTTCTCCCTCTATTTCCGTGACGTTCACTTCCTCTGGCTTATCCACTAACGCTTTGGCGATATATGCGATTAAATCCTTCATGTCGAGTCACCTCCGTATTTGGTTGCGCCACCACGTCACTTCAACTTGCTGTTCAATGAAGCCCCAACAGTCCTTGCTTTTTCAAAATGGCCCTGGCAGACTCTGAAACGAGTGCGCCTTTTCCCAGCCAGTAATTGACTTTTTCCTTATGCACCTTTACCTCTACAGGATCTTTCATGGGATCATAAGTGCCTAATATGTCCAGGAATTTACCATCGCGCGGTGCCTTAGAATCAGCAGCGACAAATCGATAAAAAGGTTTCTTTTTTGCTCCCATTCTTGTTAACCTAATTTTAACTGCCATTTTACTCTATCTCCCCTTCCAAGATAAGTAGTTTTTTATTTCACTTTTAGCCAAATAATGACGGCATATTTGCATAACCTTGCTTGGAAAAACGTTCCACCATCTTTTTTGTTTGCGTAAAGTTCTTTAACAGGCGATTCACATCCTGTACTGTAGTTCCACTGCCCCTGGCGATTCTCCGCCTTCTGCTCCCGTTTATGATCTTATACTGGCGTCTCTCCCCCTTGGTCATGGAATTTATTATGGCCTCTACTTTCACCAGCTCCTTCTCGTCAGGTTTATGCTGCTTCAGTTTCTTGAGTTGCCCCATTCCCGGCAGCATGCCAAGTATCTGATCAAGAGATCCAAGCTTTTTCATCTGCTGTAACTGGGCCTGGAAATCTTCAAGGTCAAATTGGTTTTTTTTGAGTTTTTTCTCAAGCTTCAGGGCATCTTTTTCATCGAATTCAGACTGGGCCTTTTCGATGAGAGAAAGCACATCTCCCATCCCCAGAATTTGAGAGGCCATTCTTTCCGGGTGAAAAGGCTCAAGGGCGTCAATTTTCTCTCCAACACCGATGAACTTGACGGGTTTGCTGGTTACTGCCTTGATGGACAATGCAGCGCCGCCCCTTGCATCACCTTCCATCTTGGACAGAATTATACCTGTAACACCCAGGCTTTCATCAAATTGCTTCGCCACATTGACTGCATCCTGTCCTGTCATGGCATCTGCAATAAGAAGAATTTCAGTAGGGTTGATTTTTTCCTTTATCCTGACCAATTCAGCCATCAGGGGCTTATCAATGTGAAGGCGCCCGGCAGTATCAATAATCAAGACATCTGCGCCCTCTCTTCCTGCCTCAGATAATGCATTCAGGCAGATCTCTTCCGGCTTTTGACCAGGATCTGTCTGGTAGACAGGCACCTCGATTTGAGACCCCAGTTTTTTTAGCTGGTCAATGGCAGCCGGCCTGTAAATATCCGCCGGAACAAGATAAGGATGTCGTCCCTGATTACGGAGATAATTGGCCAGCTTCGCGGCTGTTGTGGTCTTGCCCGAGCCCTGAAGCCCTACAAGCATCAGTGAATGAGGCGTTCGCCCCACTAATTGCAGCCCCTGATTGGCCTCACCCATCAACCGGGTAAGCTCTTGATTGACAATCTTGATGAGCTGCTGGCCTGGGGTCAGGCTCTCAAGGACTTCCTGCCCCACAGCACGCTGGCGGATGTCCTCCACAAGCTGTTTTACCACTTTGTAGTTTACATCCGCTTCCAGGAGGGCTAAACGCACCTCCCTTAAAGCATCCTGGACATTGGCCTCGCTTAATCTGCCACGTCCTGTTACTTTTTTGAATACACTATTTAATTTTTCGCTTAGGCTTTCAAACATAAGTGAACAACCATTGAAAATTAAATCCTATAATTTAATTCGGATTTCAATATTATGTCAATAAAAATCGTACGATTACCTTCCATTATGGCCTTACACCGCTGTAATTGGAACATTTCTGCATATGTCTCTAAGACTCTTTTTTAAATGCTATCATATATTGATCTTTTTTCCATCAAAATATTTGTAAAACATCGGCTTAACGTCTCGAAACATCCAGCCTACTTAATTTTGAAGTTGCCAAGGAAGATTATAGTGTTTAATATTTCTCAGGTTCACGGTTCAAGTGTTCGTGGATTCATCACCTATCTCAAGAAATATGAAGAGTGCAAAGCGACCAACCGTGAACCCAGAACCGTGAACCCACAACCAGTTACTTAAAGGACATAGATTCATATTGGATGCCAGCTCCAGAAATAATGAAGGAATTATCCGCCCGGTTAAAGGAAAGAGGGATCCTCATGTAGAACGGGATGCCCTTATGGTTATGATCCCCTCGGAGCTTCAATTCCTTGTCCAAGCGTCAAAAGCTGAAGAACTCTCCTTTAGTGACATGAACTTATACCAC
>JBDRPB010000147.1:0-4749 GCA_043809485.1 Pseudomonadota bacterium
CAATTCCCCTAACATAGGATGAAATTCGTGAAAAAAGGAGAGGTCGTTTAAAAAACCAATATCTGTGGGATTGATTTCCAGTCCACGATATATCAGGGACTTCAGGTGTTCATTTCCCTGTCTGAAGTTTTTCAGGATGAAATAAATACCAGGTTTTTTCAAGTTACCTTTTCAAGGACGGTGAAAAGACGGTCAATATCCTCATCGGTAGTGTATACGTGCGGCGATATGCGAATGGACTCTCCACGGACACTGACGAATACATTATCCTGTGCCAGGAGGACCGGTAAATCCTCTCTGAAACCGCCGGGCTTGGATACCCCGATCATGTGCGGTGCCCGCACATGGGCCGGTGCAACGGAAAGGCCCATCTGCTGCGCACGGTAGGCGATCACATCGGTTTTGCTCTGCAGCGTTTCTGCAATATTTTCGACGCCCCATTCCAATATTTGTTTGAGCCCGGCAGCGGCGATCGGGGAAAGAATAAAACTGCTCGCTTCGCCCTGGTCATACCGCCTTGCTCCTGACTGGTAAGCCTCACGATAGTCAACCAAACGGGCAAAGTCTTCGGAGCCGGCGCGGTTGAACCAGTTTTCCTCCAGAGGCATTCCCCCATGCCATTTTGGGGCTACATAACAGAATCCGAAACTGTAAGCACCAAGCAGCCATTTGTGTGATGCGGCCGCAAGGAAATCCGGTTGGACTGTGTCTATTGAAAAAGGCATAGCCCCGACGGACTGGATGCCGTCCACAACAAGGGCTGCTCCGATGGACCGGCATTTTTCGCCGATTTTAACAAGGTCAAGCAGTGTGCCATCGGTCCAGTGGCAGTTCTGTACGGCAACGATCGCGGTGTTGGTATCGATAGCTTCAAGTACGGCCGGCGTCCAATCACTGTCTTCGGGGCGCTGAACGGTCTTGACTGAGGCATTTTTTTCGTGCGCCACACGCATCCAGGAGTATACGTTTGAGGGAAATTGATCCTGCAGAACAAGAATAGCCTGGTTCCGTGCGACCGGCAAATTTCTGGCAGCGAGGGCAATGCCGTATGATACAGCGGGTACGAGGGCCACGTCGTCGGGTTTACAACTGACCAGCCGCGCAAACAGCTCTCGCGCGGTTTCCGCTGTGGAGAAAAAATCACCGGACGTAATGGTCCAGGGATTTGCTTTAGCCTGTATTGCGGTCCGGCCGGCCTGTTGGGCAGCCTTGAGCAACGGCGAGGTAAAAGCACAATTCAGATAAGCGACATTTTCAGGAAGATCGAACATATCACGCTGGCAAGGGATCATGAGTGCCTCCTTAATTTTTCCTGTACCGGTTTGATTCGTTCCAAAAGAGTGATGCTTCGTTGGTTAAGGCAGGTTTTTAGCGCTACATATATCCGCTAAGCCTCCCTGGCATACGAGAGTATGTAGGGTAACAGTTTAGTCCCCCAGGTTTGTTTCTGTCTTTGCTCATTTCTTGTCCATATTTTCGTACCACCAGAAATCGTTGTTTCCCACAGGGTCAATACATTTCCATTTACCTTCAACTATGACTGATGGGGATAACTTCAATTCGTCGCGACCACACCTCATAAGCCGATCATGGGTCATTACCCAGCCTATAAATAAACCATGCCTTTCAAAACATTGGATGCTGTATTCGGAACAGGGTGGATACATGGGACATTCCGCTTTCTTGACCGCTGAAAGGTGGTTTAGGGGCCCCTGATAAAACTCCACTACAGAGCGCATCGGATTAAATGCACTCTTGGATTCCTTGCCCGTCGTCTGGGGGTAGGCACAGGAAAAAAGAAACCCAGGGATTAACAAACATAATAACAATAGTTGCTTCATAGGTCGCTACCACAAATTTTAACCTCCAATTGACTAAAAAATATCGTAAGCGTTCACAGGTTCAGAGTTCACGGTTACAAAATATCAATTGAAAGAAGTCAGAAGACAGTAGTCAAAAGACAGAAGAGCGATCAAATACTCACCCTTTTTGGCCTCAGACGTTCCAGCAGGATGGAAATAAAAAAGCACGTTGCTGCCACCATAATAATCGACGCCCCTGAGGTCAAATTGAAAGTGTAGGAGAGCCAGAGACCGACCGTAGTGAAAAAGACATTCAGCAGGACTGAGTAAAACATCATTTCTAACAGTGAGCCGGAAAACTTCTCAGAAATATAGGGCGGAATTGTCAGCAGGGCAATGACGAGGATCAATCCAACCACCTGAATAACCATCACCACAGAGAGGGCTATCATGGCCATAAGAAGGAAGTACAGGATTTTTGTTGGCACGCCTCTTACCTGGGCAAACTCCTCATCATAAGAAAGGGACACGAGATCGTGGTAAAAATAACTGACAGTAAGGACAACAAGCCCATCTATTATCAGCATCAACCAGAGATCAGACGTTGGAACGGTCAGAATGCTGCCAAATAGATAGCTCATCAAATCCACATTATAGCCTGGTGTCAGGTCGAGCAAGATCACGCCCAGGGCCATTCCCACTGCCCATAGCACACCAATAACTGTGTCTGCCCTTTGCCTTGTTTTCAAACTGACTGCTGCCATGATAGCAGCAACCAAGAGGGAAAAGCCCAAAATTCCCATTAGATATGAAAAGCCAAAAAAGAAAGCCAGGCCGATTCCCCCATAGGCTGCATGTGCAATGCCACCTGAAATAAATACTATCCGGTTTACAACAACAAATGTTCCAATCACACCGCACATAATGCTTGCCAGTAGGCCTGCCAAGAGAGCATTTCTCATAAATTCAAACTGAAGCGCTTCCAGCATCTTACTCTCCTGAATGCTTTGGTAAAACCCTGTGGGGTACGCCGTGGGCAATCAACTCAACAGGGCAGTGATAGGCCATTTCAAGCATGTCTTTTGTGATTTCCGGGGCGTCATGGAAAAATACCTGTTGGCTCACACAGGCAACAGATTTGATATAGCTCGAAAGAACCATGAGATCATGGCTGACCACAACAACGGTTACGTTCTCGTTCAATTCCTTCAGCAAGGCATAGAAATCGGTTTGGCCCTTCTGGTCCACGCTGGCAGTAGGTTCATCCAAAAAGAGTATCTTCGGCTCACCTACAAGTGCCCTTGCCATGAAGACCCTTTGGCGCTGTCCCCCGGAAAGTTCTCCTATACGGCGTTTACGGTATTCCCACATTTCCACTCGCTCAAGGGCTTGACGGGCTGCAATTTTGTCTGGTCTGGAGAAGCGCCGCCAGCCTCCACCGCCACGCATTCTGCCCATAAGCACAACATCCCGAACTGATATGGGAAAGCCCTCGTTAACACCTATCTCCTGGGGTACGTACCCGATGCTTCCGGCTGCTTCCCGGGGCGAATGACCAAAAACGCGGACTGTTCCCCGATCAGGCTCCAAAAGGCCGAGAATCAGCTTAAGCAGAGTGGTCTTGCCTCCTCCATTAGGGCCAATGACGGCAAGAAAATCCCTTGGGTGAATCGTGAGGTTGACGTCCTTCAAAACTGGATTTCCAGTGAAGGAAAACCATAGATCATGAACTTCTATGACCGGGGAACTCATCAATGATATTACCTCAAAGCAGCTTTAAACCTGGCCGCCACTTCTTTCAGATTTCTGGCCCAGTCCAGGGCAAGTGGATTCGCGAAAACAACTTGCCCGCCAATCTCCCTGGCAATGATTCCGGCACTTTTTGAAGAGAATTCGGGCTGGACGAAAACCACATCAATGCCGTATTCTTTGGCCTTCCCTATCAGGCGTTGCAGGTCCGCGGGCTTGGGGTCCTTCCCTTCGCTCTCAATGGGAACCATCTCCAGGTCATAGGCGCGAGCAAAGTAACCCCAGGCAGGATGGAAGACCATAAACCTGGTCCTCTCCTTCCCTAAGAATATCCCCCGGAATTCGGCGTCAAGGTCAACGAGCTCCATGATGAACTTCTTGTAGTTTGCTTCGTAAACGGAACTATTGGCCGGATCGACTTTAAGCAGTCCTCTCAGGATATTCCGAGCCTGGACCATGACCAGTGGAGGAGAAAGCCATATGTGCGGGTCCTTGATTCCATGAGGCTTGTCCGCCTTCATGGACTTTTTTTCGATACCTTCTTCAGTGTGGACAAGAAGCATCTTGATGTTAGGCGCGACAATTTTTTCGAGCCACACCTTTTCAAAGGGAACCCCGATAGCATAATAGAGCCCGGCCCTGGAAAGGGCGACCATCTGTTTAGGCCTTGGCTCATAGGTGGCCGGACTGTTCCCGGGAAGCACCATCACCGATACATCTACCAGATCGCCACCTATCTTCTCCACAAAGTATTTTTGCGGAACAATACTGACAAAGGTTTTGATCTTCCCAGCCTGCGCCCCTGTGGCAAACGCAATGCTGAATACAAACATTACTGCAACAATCGACATCACTTTGATACAGCAATTTTTCATACCATAGCTCCAAAAAAGGGTTTAGATCTATATAAAACTAATTACGGCATCATGCCATACTTTTTCAGCTTTTTGTGGAGGGTCTTTCGGGTGATGCCCAGGCGTCTGGCAGCTTCGCTTTTGTTCCCATCCGTGGATTCAAGGGTTTGTAGTATGATAGCCTTTTCCACATCTTCGAGGGGCAGATCTGCCGGTACGGCATACCTTGATGGGGATTTTTCCTCATCAGACAGCGCGTCCTTGATGACCAAGAGTAAATCCTGTTCATCCAGATACTCAGACCTGGACAAGACCACCGCCCTTTCAACGGCATTCATCAGTTC
>JBDRPB010000148.1:0-4330 GCA_043809485.1 Pseudomonadota bacterium
GGAGGTTTTCCAGGAGGAGGGTATCGAAATCCCTTACCCGAAGCGGGATATCTACATAAAGAAAGAAAAATAAATTAAAGTTCTTTTGCCAGTTCTTTCTGTACCTGATCGAACTGAATGCCAATAATATAGTTCCCACTTGCTTTTTCTTGAGAGTGGATCACTTTTCCCTGCATGGCATAGACAATGTCTCTGACGGCAATTTCCATTTCCATCACGGAATCGCTATTTATGGCCTCATAGACTTCCACCCCCACACCCGTAAGGCTGATATTAATGGTTCTGGCCATGGAAACGCCGGTTTTTTGGACTCCGCCTTCCTTGTTGATATATGATAAAAGGTAAAGGCCTTGTAGCCTGGGATAACGCCTTCTTTCCTTTCCGCCTTTTTCTCCTTTGCTCATATATGCCCCCTTTTGGTGATTTACTTTTTTTTGCAAACAAGTATACGTCAAAATATCTTGTGTGTCAAATGGAACCGGCTCTCAACATGTTGTGACTGTTGGTGCTTTTTGAAAAGGATTAACCATCAGCCGACATCATGCAAGTGTTCCAGGAAGATGAAAGAAACATTCCCCTTCCTCCATTTTCCCTCTCTTGAGACAGCCATTACCATAAATCCGGCATTTTGAAGACAGCTCCTTAATTGTCACTGCAAGCTGCTCTTCGTTCAGTACCCCGCTTTTGATCAGCTTCACAAGGGCCTTGATCCTGAAGCGGTCCATGCCCTTGTGGCTGGTGGATAATTGGTCCGGGTGTCCACCCTCCTTGACAACAAGCGGCTCCCTAATCAGGTGGACGGGATAGCGGCAGGAAATCCTGAGCCACAGATCATAATCTTCACAAACAGGAAGATCTTCATCGAAAAACCCTACTTCGTCCAGAAGGGATCGCTTCAGCATAACTGCGGAAGGGCTCACCAGACAGAGTTTCAATGAAGGCTCAAATATATCACCAGAGGGTTTCAGATGTTTTTTCATGGGGTTGACACGACGTCCGTTTCTGATCCATAGTTCTTCGGTCTGGCATTCCACGGCTTCAGGATGTTCATCAAAAAAACAAGCCTGCGCAGCCAATTTTTCAGGAAACCAATGGTCATCGGAATCCAGAAAGGCGATCAGGGGCGCGCCTGACCCCTTGATACCCGTATTTCTTGCGGCCGAGACTCCGAGATTGGATGAATGGGCCACATAGGTTACAAGATCGTCAAACTGTTCAACCTCCTTTTTAGTCCCGTCTGTTGACCCATCATCCACCACAATGATTTCAACGTCGGTAAAGGTCTGGGAAAGGACGGACGAGATCGCCCGAACTACTTTCTGAGCCCTGTTGAACGTAGGGATGACAACACTTACGACTGCCATTACATGGCCTGCCAGATCACGGCCAATAACCCGGCCAGGAAAAAGTTCCCTTCCACCAAGGCTTCAAAAGCAATATCAGGATAAATCCAGGATCTTTCATAGGCCACCAGGCAAAGGGCTAATGTGAATAACGGTACGAGAAAGAGGAATGAAAAGGAATTCACCAGGCCGAATATGGGAGCGCCACAGAGAATGATGGCGCTTAAAAAGATGAGCATTTTCAGGAGGAGTAATGTCTTTTTTTCACCCAGTGTAATGGGCAACGTTTCTGAGCCAACGATAAGATCTCCCTGGACCCGAATGATGTCGAAGAAGGCTGACCGGCTATAACCCATAAAAAAGACGGTTAAAATACTGACTATCGCTGGGGGCCACACGATACTATTAACCTCCAGTAATGGCAGTATGGTGATAATAACTGCCCAGGCAAGGGCCTCAGATAAAGTCCTGGACCCTGGAATGTCTTTGATCTTGGAATATGGCGCCTTGTGTCGAATGCTTTCGGGCACAAGAGGAATACTGTAAATCATGCCCAGCATACTTAACGTGCTCAGGGCCAAAAAAGTCATTAAGCCAATGCTATAGGACAGTACGAGCGCCGTTACGATGGCGGCTATCCCCATGGTGATCAATAGATATTTATATTTTTTGAGGAATGCTGCACGTTCCGGATCACTATAGGCGCTGGCCCCTTTGTCCAGAAAGCGATTGAAGGCGTGCATGGCATAAATATAAAGAAAGGTCAAAAAGGGAAAAATGAAATCCGGCTTCCTATCGGAGAGGATAGTAACGGCGTAGGCAAAGCAGAAAGCACCGGATGCCACGGCGAGATTGCTTAGAACCAGAAACTTAAAGGCCTTCCTCGACCAGCGAAAAAGAGAGCCCTCCCTCCTGCCCTTGATCCCTTCCAACTCCCTGCCAACATTTTTGATCATCCAGTTGGGGGTGGAGGCACCAGCGGTAACCGCGATCAACTCCATTTCACGGAGTTTTTCTTTATTTAGATCTTTTTCGGTTTCAACGTGGAAAGTGGGTATACCAGCACTTTTCGAAACCTCAACAAGCCGCCGGGTATTCCCGCTATGGTAGCCGCCCACCACTACAAGGGCGTCAACATGACCTGCCAGGGACCGCACCTCTTCCTGTCGCTCCCGGGTGGCATCACAGATGGTATCGAAAACCAGGAGATCAGGGTATCGTTCCTTGAGGGCCTTTACAACCTGGCGATAGTTTTCTTCATTCTGTGTTGTCTGGGCAACGACAAATATCCTGTCGACATGTGGTAAAGAGGAGACCCCTTCTGCGCTCTGTATAACATGGACCTGGCCTTTGCTGTAACCCATAAGGCCAATCACCTCGGCATGGTCCTCGTCTCCCACAATCACTGCTGTATAGCCTTTTTTGGTATGGTAGCGGATAATTGCCTGGACGCGGGCAACTTTGGGGCATGTGGCATCAATGATTTTGAGCCCTGTCTCTCTGAGGGCCTGGCGTTTTTGAGGAGGAATACCGTGGGCCCTGATGACGATCCTGCCTGTGTGTAACCCGTCTAAATCATCTACAGGCTGCACCCCTTTAGAAGCGAGCAGATCAAGGACCTGGTTATTATGTATAAGAGGGCCAAAAGTGAAAAGAGGGTCATCTCCCCTATTGGCCTCTGTCAGAACCATTTCCATGGCGCGACGGACACCCATGCAAAACCCAGCGGTTTTCGCAAATTTTACCTTCATATCTTCTCGTCTTCTAAAGTTGAAAAGTATTGATCCAGTGCCGAGATAAGCGTATTCCAATCCTTGATGTGAGTGATCAGCCCACGAAATCTGCTGCTGTGGGGAAGCCCCTTTGTATACCAGAGGAGAAGGCCTCGCATGGTTTTGGCAGCCCTGTGTTCCCCAATTGAGACGGACAGCAGTCGAAAGTGCTCCATGATGAGGGTCCTGCGTTCATGAAGTCCAGGTTGACGTATTGCACAGCCATCTTCCATATCAAGAATCTGCTTGAAGATCCAGGGATTACCAATCGCTCCCCGGCCTATCATTACCCCATCGCATCCGGTTTGCCCTTTCATTTGGAGGGCAAGAGATGGGTCGAGGACATCCCCGTTACCGATAACAGGGATTTTCAACTGTTCCTTGACATCAGCAATAATGTTCCAGTCAGCCTTTCCTGAAAATCCCTGTTTTACAAAACGTGGGTGGATCGTAACGGCATCAGCGCCACAGTCTTCTATGAGCCGGGCTGTTTCAACTGCAACAGATTTATCTGTGGACCATCCAGCCCGTATCTTCACCGTCAATGGAACCTGACAGGACCGGCGAACAGCAGTGACAATCTCCTTTACTCTCTGAGGGGAACGGAGGAGTGCTCCTCCGGCACCAGTTTTAATAATCTTTTTTACAGGACAACCCATATTAATGTCCACAATGTTTGCCCCTGCTTTGACCACAATTCCAGCAGCTCTTGCCATTACCTCAGGCTTAGAGCCAAATATCTGGACAGAAAGGGGCCTTTCATCGGGATGGCTTTTTAAATAACTTAGGGTTGTTTTTTGACCTCGGATCAGCCCCTCAGCGCTGATCATTTCAGTAGTGACCAGGCCGGCACCCAGCTTTTTGACAATAAGACGAAATGGCAGGCTGGTTATACCTGCCATGGGGGCCATGATAAGCCAATTTTCTAATTTTAGGGAGCCAATTTGTAACATAAAACCATATTAAATGGCTGCCAGGAAAAAAACAACGTTCAAATATTTAACAAAAGGAATATTTTCCATTTTCCATACTTTTAGGATTAGGAGTTTCATTACTTGATGCATGGATAGATGCAAGCTTTTTCTATAACGATTCATTTTTTGATCAAATATTACGGCCATCGAAATTTGAAATATATATTAAATGTTCAATCTTTATGATATGTGATATATTTAGATTTTTCGTAATAAAAACAAAAAAAAGCGAAAAAGAAAA
>JBDRPB010000149.1:0-19583 GCA_043809485.1 Pseudomonadota bacterium
TTGATTGGTGTGGCCGAGTTGGTGTTTGCCGCGGGCCAGGCCAGCGCCTACCGGGCCGAGAAATCACCTTCAGGGACATTTATACCCGACGAGATCTTGACAAATGCAGGCCGAAGACTGGCCGGAGAAGAAATCTATAACGAGTATAAGGTCGTCGCGGACCTGGCTGGAGGATTGGTCGCGACGTTACCCTTTGAGGAGGCATTCTACGCTGAAGAAATAGGGGAACTGGCCAATAAGTACCTCAAGAGAAATCCTCGTATTAATTCTGAAAACATTCACCGATGTTATCGCGGCCTTGAAAACATGCTGGTCTCAGATCTTGCATGCGTTATGCAAGTTGCAGGACTTCATGGAGGGGGCTCGCCTCAAATGGAGACCATTACCATGATGGGCAGATATGATCTCGACAGCTTGAAAAGCATCGCCAAGTATCTCTTTGGCATTGAAGGGAGCCTGGCAATGTATGATAGAAAGACGGTGACGCCGAGGAAGATGTTGGAACGATTTCGAAGCCTCTTGAGGGGTAATTGAATGACTATGATGACGATGGAAGAATATAGGGAGAGCTTAAGGCGCTTACATTTGGCGGTATATAGGTTTGGAAAGCGAACCGAATCCTGAGAACAGCGCCTGGGGGGGCTGACCGAATCTACGCATGGCGCGGGATCACAGCAAGTCCAAAGAATCATGATTTCGCGTCGAGCAAATTATTTCCTAATCCTTCCACCCATGAACCCCCACCAAATCAACAAAGCGGCAACCTCCCAGGTTTTTTTGGATGATATTTCCCTTTTTCCTGGTTGCCTTGATAAGTTCCTGGCTGAATCTGTTCCCCACAGGGATGATAAGTCTGCCGCCATCCGCAAGCTGGTCAAGAAGGGGTTGGGGGATTTTGGGCGCACCGGCCGTAATAATGATGGCATCGTAAGGCTCATATTCCTTCCATCCGAGGGTTCCGTCAAAGGCCTTGAAAAGGATATTGTTATAACCCAATTCGGCAAGAACGGTTCTTGCTTTAACCATTAGAGGCCGAACCCTCTCAATAGTGCAAACCCTTTTAGACAGCTCGGCCAGAATTGCTGTCTGATAGCCGCTGCCAGTACCGATCTCGAGGGTCATTTCTTTACCGGTGAGTTCCAGTGCTTCAGTCATGAGGGCCACGATATAAGGTTGGGATATGGTCTGGTTGTGACCGATAGGCAAAGGGTGGTCATTGTAGGCTTCGTTCACAAGGGCTTCTTCTACGAAGCGGTCTCTGGGAACCTTGCCCATGGCATCCAGCACTCGAGGGTCTTTGATCCCTCGCGGGATTAGCTGGTTTTTGACCATTCTTTCCCTGGCCAACCGGTAATCGGGTATGTGGACCACGGCATCTCTCTTTGATTGTGGGTTGTTGAAAAGGTAAATCCTTTATAGCAAAAATATTAACACACAAATGATGTAAATGTAACCCTAATTTCACATCTCGGAATTTCTGCAACTTATTGAGTATAAAGGAGTTTTTTGAGGTATTTTAAAAAAAGACCCCGCGGTCCTGCCAAGTGAGGCTATAATTAGAATTGCTGCAGCGTCTACCCCTATATTGACAACCGGCTGTTCGGGTGGTAACGTCCCACCTTCCGAATCTGGGTTCACTTTGATTCACAATATGCAGAATGGACATTTTTTCTTGTTCAGAACAGAGTTGCGCCGGAGGGAATTTATGAACTTCCAAGAACTTATTATGGCCCTTGAAAAATTCTGGGCCAATTATGGCTGTGTGATTCAGCAGCCTTATGACCTTGAGGTGGGGGCCGGAACCTTTAATCCTGCGACCCTGTTAAGGGTATTGGGTCCGGAACCATGGTCTGTTGCTTATGTGGAACCTTCCAGACGTCCCACTGATGGCAGATACGGCGAAAACCCGAACCGTTTGGGTCATTATTACCAGTACCAGGTGATCATAAAGCCTTCCCCTATTGACATACAGGAGATCTACCTGGGGAGTTTGAAAGTTCTTGGGGTCGATCCCTTAGATCACGACATACGGTTTGTTGAGGATGACTGGGAATCCCCCACCTTAGGTGCTTCAGGCCTTGGATGGGAGGTATGGCTTGATGGTATGGAGATCACCCAGTTTACATATTTTCAGCAGGCGGGCAGCATCAGGCTGGATCCAATTTCTGTAGAGATTACTTACGGATTGGAAAGAATAGCCATGTATTTACAGGAGAAAGAGAACGTATTTGATCTCATGTGGAATGATCAGTTGACATATGGAGATGTCCATAAAAAAGGGGAATGGGAACTGTCCGTGTATAATTTTGAGACGGCTGATGTGGATATGCTTGTAAAGATGTTTGATATGCAAGAGAGAGAATCCATCAAACTCTCTGAGAAAGGACTGGTCCTGCCGGCCTATGATTATTGCCTCAAGTGTTCCCATACATTTAATATCCTGGACGCCAGAGGGGCAATCAGTGTGACAGAAAGAACCCATTACATTGATCGTATCAGAAATCTGGCGCGTCTTGCTGCAAAGAATTATTTGGTTCAGAGAGAGGAAATGGGATACCCCTTGATTATTGACTATTGGCGATTGACTATTGATGGCTGACTGATGATTTTTGATTGACTATTGACTATTGATGGTTGCCTGATGATTTGCGATTGGGAAATGATGAGTGACGAATGACAAATTACAAGAGAGCAAATATGACTGCTGAACTGCTTTTAGAAATTGGAACAGAGGAGATTCCCTCAGGTTACCTGGAGGAAGGATTAAATGAGTTGAGGCGGCTGGCAGAAGCCTGTTTAAGAGAAAACCGGATTGAAATAACAGGCAACCTGCGCACTTATGGAACACCCAGGCGACTGGTGCTCATAGGGGAAGGCGTTTCGGAAAGACAGAAGGATTTAGTCCAGGAGAACACGGGTCCTCCGAAGAGTGTAGCCTATGATAAAGAAGGAAAGCCAACTAAGGCCGCCACTGGTTTTGCGCAAAGGCAGGGAGTTTCCGTTGAGGAACTGGAATGCGTAAACACGCCAAAAGGGGAATATCTATACGTAAAACGCCAGATTCCCGGGAGACCCACTAGGGATATCTTAGCCGAGGTTTTGCCGAAACTCTTCGCTGATATTTCCTGGCCTAAGTCCATGCGTTGGGGGAACATTGGCTATGCGTTTGTCCGGCCAGTACAATGGGTATTGGCCCTTTTGAACGGTGAGGTGATCCCCTTTGAGATGGCAGGTGTAAGGAGCAGTAATACCACCCGGGGGCATCGGTTTATGGCTCCTGAAATAAAAGAAGTCTCAGACGTTCGGGACTATCTTAGAAAAATGGAGAAGAGCTTCGTCATAATCGACCAGCAGGAAAGAGAAGAAATCGTGGAGCAAGTGGCTGGGGATGCAGCCAGAAGAGTTGGTGGAAGGCCTGCCCAGGACCCGGAGTTGGTGAAAACGGTGGCAAATTTAGTGGAACACCCTTCTGCGGTTTGTGGCAGTTTTGATGAGGCTTTTTTAGATCTCCCCGGTCCTGTTCTGGTAACGGCAATGAAAGAGCATCAGAAATATTTCGCAATCTATGATGAAAACACCCAACTAATGCCGAATTTCGTGGCCATTAACAACACCGTTGTAAGGGATGAATCTGTGGTTCGGAGAGGTCATGAACGGGTCTTGCGCGCCAGGCTTTCTGATGCTGACTTCTTTTTTAGAGAGGATCGAAAACGGCTGTTAGGTGATCGGCTCGATGATCTGAAAAGGGTTATATATCAGGCCGATCTGGGGACTTCCTATGCAAAGGTTCAGCGTTTTACAAGACTGGCCGGGTACCTTGCCGAAAAAGTGCTTTCTGACAAGGTTGGTGATGTAGAAACTACTGCCAGATTGTGTAAATGTGATCTCGTTACCCATATGGTCACGGAGTTTCCGGGCCTTCAGGGTGTAATGGGCAGAGAGTATGCTCGACTGGAAGGCATGCCGGAAGAAGTGTGTTTGGGAATTTATGAACACTACCTCCCCACAAGGGCAGAGGGCCAGCTTCCCACTTCCAAAATTGGGGCCGTTGTTGGTCTGGCAGACCGCATGGATACAATTGTCGGCTGTTTTGCTGTTGGCCTGGAACCGTCAGGCACTGCGGATCCTTTTGCCCTTCGTAGACATTCCCTGGCCATCATCCGGGTTATAGAAGACATGGGGTGGGACCTGTCCCTTAAGGAGTTCATTGCAAAAGGCCTCTCTGTCTTGCGTGAAGAGATCGAGTTTGACAGTGACCGGGTATTTGCCAAGGTGTCAGCCTTTTTCAGAGAACGATACAAACAGCTGATGTTACGTTCGGGTTATAAGACCGATCTGATTGAAGCGGTCATATCGGTTAAGTTCGATCGGATCAATGAACTGCGCTCAAGGATTGACCAGCTCAAGAAATTTACTTCTGAGTCAAGAGAGTTTCAAGAACTGGCCCTGACCTTTAAGAGGGTAACCAACATACTCAAGAAACAGGTAAAACCATTTGAGGTAGACCCTGTCTTATTCAAGGAAACCTGTGAATCCGATTTATGGGAGACATATCAGGCGCTGAAGGACAATGTCCATGAATATCTGGAAAGAATGGACTATTACAAGGCTCTTGATCTCATGGTTAGGCTCAGGAAGCCTGTGAATGAGTTTTTTGATGGGGTGGAAATCCTGACAAAAGAAAACGAGGCATTGAAAGCAAACAGGATAGGGGTCCTGCAGCATCTCAGCCGCCTTTTTCTGAGTGTTGCTGATCTATCAAAATTTTCTATTTAGTCACTTTAGATCACTTGCTTTAGGGTTTCTTAATCAGTATATACAACTCCCCATCATGTTGCAGGTGCCCTGCGGCTATTTCAGCATAAGGTCCCCTTCCCCAGAAAAGATCTGCCCTTCCTGCACCTTTGATAGCGCCACCTGTGTCCTGGTTTAATACAAACCGGGAGAATTTACGCCATCCTGTGATTTCCTCCTGATCGTTTACAATGGGCTTCTGGCACGAAATAAATGCCAGGGCCCCTTTTGGAAAAAGCCTGGCGTCGAGGGCCAGAGATCTTTCGGGTGTAACGGGGATGTTGATGTTACCGAGGGGACCGTTTTCAAGGGTTCGAAAAAATACGTACGAGGGGTTTTGATTAAGGACATCGTCAATAATCTCCGGATGTTCAGATAGATATCTCCTGATTCCCTGCATAGACATTTCTTCTCTTTCCATATACCCCTTGTCCAGGATATACCTCCCAATGCTTCGAT
This sequence comes from Pseudomonadota bacterium, assembly GCA_043809485.1. Classification (GTDB taxonomy): domain Bacteria; phylum Desulfobacterota; class DSM-4660; order Desulfatiglandales; family Desulfatiglandaceae; genus 4484-190-2. The sequence continues at coordinate 5,254 of JBDRPB010000149.1, forward strand.
ACGGTCGCCCGTTGGAGGCCTGGTAGCCAACCGAAATGTTCTCTCCATTGGGTAATGTCAATCGGCCTGACCCCTGGATGTGAAGGAAAGCAACATCAACAGGGTCTCTCAGCCATGCGATTTCGATATTTTGTCCTTCCAATGCCCCTTCCATTTCGATCTGTTCCCTGGAATAGTAAGGCACCACATCCTTTCCCTCGATCCTTGCGGTGATGTTTTGCCCTTCAAATTTTTTGTTAAAAAGGGATAGATCAATTCTGATCAAGTCGTCCGGTTTCCTGTAGAGAGCATATCTATAGGTTTCATCTGAAGTCAGACTTGCAGCAAAAACAGGTTCAAAATAGCCGGTAAAAAGCACCTTCTTGTTTCCAGTGCGGCCTGCGGCACGATACACCAAGAAATGCTTTTTGACCTCTTTATTTAATTGACTGGGATTAGGGTTTTTTTCTATGAGGTTAAGGAAAAATTCCTGGCTCTCCCGGACCTGCTGGCAGGTAAAGTTATGTGGGCCGTAACGAAAAATATATCCCGGTGCAAGCCGGTCCAGGTACTCAAGGTTTCTATTGATTGCAAGCACCAAGGATTCCGGGCCCATGTCATCGTGAAATGTCGGACAGAAAAAACGGACCGGTATGAGCGCCTCTTCAGGCCGTTGCGCTTCCTGTCTAAGAGCCGGATAGCAGCCTGAAAGGCCTGTGGCGCATAATATGAGAAGAGATATAAGGAATGTTTTTTTTGTGCTCATCATAATCGTCTCAGATTTGCGGTAAACCTACAACCCCTGAATCCCGCTTTCAGCGGGAAACCCGTGAACGGTTACAGCATTTATAATATAAAAATTTTCCTTTTTCAAGAAACGTTACATAGTGATGTGTAGCTATTTTTCAAGGGTGGTGTGTTTTTTTTGACACACTTCTGGCTTCAAGCCCTTGGGACAATAATGTCCCAAAAAAACATATTGCGTCATTGTACGTTAGTTAAATCAATAAGTTAAGTCAATTCGATAAAGTGTTCCCTGTTAGTTCTTTTTTTGGCACGGGCTTTGCTTTAATGAAAGACAATTAAACTATTGTTCGAAATAAGTCAGGAGTGGATTGTGGATTATAAACAGCGGACATTAATGCATGAGGTCGGTTGCACAGGTATCGGCCTTCATACTGGGGGAAAAGTCAAGATCAAAATAAGACCTGCCCCAGCCAATAGCGGGATAAAATTTGTAAGAACCGACCTGAAAGGTCGCCCGGAAGTAGAAGTACGCTTCGATAATGTATTTGACACCACCCTTGCAACAACAATTGGCACTAATGGTTGCAAAGTCTCGACCATTGAGCATCTAATGGCAGCCTTTTTCGGGCTGGGCATAGACAACGCAGTGGTTGAGCTTGATGGTCCAGAAGTTCCTATTATGGATGGCAGTGCGGCTCCTTTTGTTTTTCTTATTAAAAGCGGGGACGTCCGGGAACAGAAAAGCCCAAAACAGTTCATCGTTATTACAAAGCCTTTTAAGGTTGATGACGGCAATCGATCCGTTTGCATATACCCGTCAAAAGAGCTGAAGATCACCTATATGATTGATTTTCAACATCCCCTTTTGAGGAATCAGGAATACGAACTAACCTTTTCCGGCAGGGATTTTGTAAGGGAAATCAGCACGGCTCGAACATTCGGTTTCATGAAAGATGTCGAGACACTCAAAAAAAATGGATTTGCCAGGGGAGGCTCGCTTGATAATGCGGTCGTCATTGATGACTTTAGGATTATTAATGAAGATGGTCTTAGATTTGATGATGAATTTGTAAGGCATAAGATCCTTGATTTTATCGGAGATATTTCTATTGTAGGGTCTCCTATTATCGGCCATTTTATTGTTAAGAAATCCGGCCATTTTCTTAACCAGCACATGCTAAGGAAGCTGATGGAATCAAAGAAACACTGGAAGGTAATGACCTTTAAAACTCCGGAGGAATGTACTAAAACCAATGTAACTATCCCGGCTTTTGGCGCGTTGCAACCCGTGATTGCCTAAACCGCCTGATAAGCCTATCTACATATTACTGACACTGGAAAAGGGGTCACTAAAACCGTTTTAGGGAAGTGGCCCCTTTCTATTTTCCACACCTTGTACCATTAAGCGAAAACACTGCGTAATCAAACCCAGCCTGACCAGAGACAACGCATCGAATAGCTTGCATTCCAAGGGGCACTTACGTATTATATCTGCTCAGAATATCCGGTATTTTTATACTAACTGTATTAAATTGCCTTTTCACAAGGAACATCGAATGAGCTGCGCCCCTTTCCCAGGCAACAGGTTAAAAACAGCGTTAGTAATGATTTTTCTTATGGGCTCCCTCCTGGCAACACCGGCCCGGGCAGAAGAAGCGCAATTAACGGATATTGTTGCGACCTCTGCTGGGGAGCATCTCCTGATCTATTTTAGAGTTACGGGCTGTTTTACAGAGGAGATGATAAAGGCCATTGAAAATGGAATCAATACAACCTTCACATTTTTTATAGGGCTTTATGAAGTCAGGGATTTCCAGTGGGACAATAATATTGCTGAGCTGAGAGTGACGCATAGTATCGTGTATGATAATCTCAAAAAGGCTTATAAGGTTCGACTTTCGGAGAGAAATAGTGAAATGATCCTTGTGGAGGATTTCCATGAGGCAAAAAACCTGATGTCGAAAATTGTGGGTGTCAAGCTAACAGGGCTTAATAAATTTCAAAAAGGAAACCGGTACCAGGTCCGCATGATGGCCGAATTAGCCAAGATAAGGCTTCCGTTGTACCTTGATTATGTGCTTTTCTTTTTATCCTTGTGGGATTTTGAAACCGATTGGTACAAGGTAAATTTCACATATTGACTAGTGGGACATCCTCACTTTGATGGGCTGAGCACCTCCCGGGGTTGATCCGGATAATCAGTGATTCTCCTGTTATGAAAAAAAACTATCTACAATCCCAACAAAAAGATCTCAGGAGGCGACGCAGGGAAAGATATCTGATAGCCGTACTGTTAGTCGTGATTTCATTCCTGACTTACCTGGGAGTACGCGTCTTTAATCTGGGGCTGGAACTACCGTTCTCAGGCAGCATTCTTGTTTTCGCCCTCATAAATATCAATGTGATATTGCTCCTTCTCCTCCTCTTTCTCACGGGTCGAAACTTAGTCAAGCTGCTTTTTGAAAGAAGAAAGAACATAATGGGGGCGAAACTCAGGACTAAATTGGTCCTGGCCTTTATGACCCTGTCTCTATTACCGACGATAATTCTCTTTTTTGTCTCTGTGCAATTCATTTCTTTATCCATCGAATACTGGTTTAACCTCCCTATTGAACAATCTCTGAAAAACTCGGTCGAAATGGGGCGTGACTATTATAAAGGGATCGCCGATGAGATCCTTTCTCTTGGCAACAACTTGAGCCGGGTTATCACCCACGAAGGCTATATGTTGCTTTCCAGGAAGGAAGATCTTGAAAAATTCATCAATGACAAACAGAAGGAATACCACCTGGCTTCCCTATCGATCTTTTCGAACAAGCTGGAACAGAGAACAGTTGCCCAGGACCATCGGATTGATCTCAGTGGTTTTAAAAGGCCGGGTAAGGAAGTCCTGACAAAAACTTTAAAGGAAGGAACGGATTCCCGGTTTATCAAATCTTCCCCCCATGGAGATCTGGTCAGCGGAATTGCCCCTGTGTTTTCAAGGACAGAGTCAAAGGCTGTAGTCGGTATGATAGTTCTGGCAAAATTTGTTCCGGCCAGTTTTGTTAATAGGCTGAAGGTTATTTCGAATGGTCTCCAGGAGTATGAGCAACTCAAGATGTTGAAGAAACCGATAAAGACCAGCCATATGATTACCCTTTCTATTGTTACGCTCCTTATTATTTTTTCATCCGTATGGTTTGGCTTCTATCTGTCCAAGGAAATCACCACCCCCATCAAAGAACTGGCCGAGGGAACGAACCGGATCGCTTCAGGAGACTATGACTTTTTCATTGATCGGGAGGCAAAAGATGAAATAGGGATTTTGGTCAATTCCTTTAACAAAATGACTATGGATCTGAAAACAAGCAAGAATAAGCTTGAGGAGGCCAATAGGGAGCTCATAAAAGGCAATTTTGAGCTGGAACAACGGCGTCTATATATGGAGATTGTCTTAGCCAATGTTGCAGCCGGTGTGGTCTCTGCTGATGCAGATGGAAGAATCCTTACCATCAACAAATCAGCGGAGCAGATGCTGAATATAGAGGCGGAAAGGATTATCGGAAAGAAATACGTGGAGATTCTGTTAGAGGAACATATCAAAATTATTGATGGGTTCCTGGGAGACGAGGGCCTTTTTAAGAAAGGTTTTCTGGAGAAACAAATCAGATTATCTGTGGAGAACAAGACACTGACGCTGCTCGTATATTTGAATGTACTTCGCGATGATCGAGGGAATTACCTTGGCCTCGTCGGCGTTTTCGAGGATTTAAGCGAAATCGAAAAGGCCCAGAGGGTCGCCGCATGGCGGGAAGTGGCAAGACGGATAGCCCATGAGGTCAAAAATCCCCTGACCCCTATCCAGCTCTCTGCCCAGCGGCTTAAGAAAAGATATGGAGAGAAACTGGGCAGTGGTGATGAAAAGGTCTTCCAGGAATGTACTGATATGATCATTAAGCAAGTAGAGGAAATCAAGTGCCTTGTAGATGAGTTCTCGAAATTTGCCCGAATGCCGGCATCTAACCCGGTCCCATCAGATATCCGTAAGATTATTAAAGAAGCTGTGACTCTCTACAGGGAGGCGCAAAAAGATGTGAAACTCATTTTCAGGGATTCAAAGGAAGTGCCTGTTTTTAATCTGGACAGAGAACAGATGAAGAGAGTGATGATCAATTTGCTGGACAATTCGATTGAGGCGATTGATGGTGAGGGAGAGGTCAATATTGATCTCGATTATGACAGGGAGCTTCAAATGGTAAAGATCGAATTCGCTGATAACGGGAAGGGTATATCCCCTGAGAACAAGGAGAAGCTGTTTGAACCGTATTTCTCTACAAAAAAACAGGGGACAGGCTTAGGCCTTGCCATTGTAAATACCATAATCACGGATCATAATGGATTTATCCGGGTTAAGGACAATAAGCCCAAGGGGGTCAAGTTTATTATAGAACTCCCTGTCAGGGTATGAGGTAATTTGGAAGTGAGCTAAATTGATCTAAGCTTGTAGTTTTCTTTAAGAGAACGGTATTGTAATTCAGGGTAATGGGTGTCGTGGTGCACATAAGCGAGGCTGGAGGCTTCTGATAATGGGAGTGATAGGACTGGACTGGAGCCAGGTTCATCAAAAAAAATCTTCAGGTCCTTTGTCTCCTTTTCTGGCTCTTTGTTCCATCTTATACGGCACTGGAGTCAAGCTTCGTTTGTCAGGTTACAAACACAGGCGTTTCAAAAAGAAATCCCTCCCTGGGTTTGTGGTTAGTATTGGCAACTTAACTGCCGGGGGGACCGGCAAAACGCCTGCCGTTATTATGCTGGCAAGGTGGGCGCTAAAAGAAGGGTACCGTGTGGCCGTGCTCTCGAGGGGGTATAGGGGCCGATACAGGGAAAAGTTCCTTGAGGTATCTGATGGTGAAGCCATTAAGGCTGATCAACAGGAGAGCGGCGATGAGGCTTATCTTCTTGCGAGAAAGCTTGCCGGTATCCCCATAGTCATATCCAAAAAACGTTACATAGCCGGGTCTTTTGCTCACGGAAAGTTTGGAACTAACTTTTTTGTTCTTGATGATGGTTTTCAGCATCTGGAGCTAAAAAGAGACCTGGATTTGGTGTTGATTGATGCTGCAAGCTCCTTTGGAAACGGTCATCTCCTGCCATGGGGGCCTTTAAGGGAACCTATTGACCAACTGGCCAGGGGAAACATCGCAATTCTTACGCGTTTTAGTAATCAAAACTCAGCACAAAGGACCACGGATCTTCTTAATGAGAAGTTTCCTGAAACCCCGATTTTTTGTGCAGATCACGAACCGGAAAAGGTTGTATTTCCCCAGTTAAATGAGTCCCATGAACCTGATTTTCTAAAGGGAAAACGTGTATTGGCTTTTGCCGGCCTTGCTCGACCAGAGGTGTTCAGGGAAACCTTAATCAGACTGGGAGCTGATCTTGTCTATTTTAAAAGTTTCAGGGATCATTACAGATTCAAGCCCAATGAGATCCAGGCCTTGATTCAAATGAGAGAGGAACTTGGTGCCCAATACCTTCTGACGTCAGAAAAGGACTGGGTGCGGATGGCCGCTTTTGCCCCGATGTGTCCTGAAATGGGTTATCTGTCTATTAAGTTTACGATGGTTTCGGATCAAGACGGATTCTTTAAAATGATTAAAGGCGCAATCAAGTCAAAGAAAATTCTTGTCAACTAACGCATCCGGGGGTAGTGGGGCTGTATTGAGGTTCCAAGGAGGATCATTTAGTGAAGAGGCCTGCTGTTTTTATAGATCGTGATGGCACAATAAACGAGCAGATGGGTTATGTTAACCACATCAGCCGTTTTGTCCTTTTACCTGGTACGGCAGAGGGTATACGTCTCTTAAACAGGCATCAATATCTGGCAATTATCGTATCCAATCAATCCGGGGTTGCCCGGGGGTATTTCCCCATGGAGTTAATTGACCGGGTACATGCGCATATGAAGGATTTGCTGGCAAAAGAAGGTGCCAATATTGACGGGATTTTCTTCTGCCCGCATTATCCAAGGGGTATTGTGCCTGAATACAGTGTGGAGTGCGATTGTAGAAAACCGCGGACAGGCCTGGTTCAAAAGGCCTGTGAGGAATTTGACATTGACATGAAAAATTCCTATGTCATCGGCGACCGCTGCTCAGATATTGAGTTAGCGGAGCGATCTAACCTGCAAGGAATCATGGTGACAACCGGATACGGGCTTGGAGATATTGAATACGTGCTCCCACATAAACCCTTTAAGCCTCTGCATGTTGCCAAGGATCTCCTCCATGCGGTTCGCTGGATTATTGAACAAGGGGTAAAAGGGTAACCCTGAACCTGTGAGTGCCTACAAAAAAAAGTATAAACGATAAAAAGGAGTTGATATGGGTATAAGCAAAGAACTATTGGATATCCTGGCATGTCCCAAGTGCAAAGGGGGAATTTATCTGAACGATGCCGAAGACGGCCTAATCTGCGATAATTGCAAACTGCAATATGAGATCAGGGACGATATACCTATCATGCTGATTGATGAGGCCAAGCCTCTGGATTAGTCCTTTTCTTGCTCTATTTCTGATTCCCGCTTTGAGAAAAAAATCGAGATGAGTCCGAACTTACGGATAGGGAAAATTGACCCGGATATTCTTGGAAAGCTGATATCTGATTATACCCACAAGGAAGACAGGGTATTAATAGGAGCAGGAATCGGCGAGGATGCTGCTATCATTGATATGGGAAGCAGTTACCTGGTGGCAAAGACAGACCCCATAACACATGTTACAAGCGAGATCGGCCATTATGCCGTAAACATCAATGCCAATGATATAGCTGCAATGGGGGGGAAACCCATGTGGTTTCTCGCGACAATCCTCATGCCAGCGGCCAGCAGTGCTGATGAGCTAAAGTGTATCTTTTCACAACTGTCCGAGAGCTGTAAGGAGCTGGGGATTTCATACTGCGGTGGGCATACTGAAGTAACCCACAGTGTGAATAACCCTGTTGTGATTGGGCATATGCTGGGGGAGGTTGGAAGGGATAACTTGAAGCCCACTTCAGATGCACGTCTGGGTGATGATTTGATTATGACGAAATCATCAGCCATAGAGGCAACCGCAATCATCGCCCTGGAAAAAGAGAAGGAATTAAGAGAACATTTGGGAAATAAGCTTTTGGCGAGGGCAAAGAATTACCTCTATAATCCCGGTATAAGTGTGATTAAGGAAGCAAGTGTAGTCTCATCTATCAAAGAGGTCCATGCATTGCATGATCCAACCGAGGGTGGTATTGTCACCGGTATTTTTGAGATGGCAACGGCAAGTGATCTCGGTGTAGAGGTACACTACGATAAAATACCTATCAGTGAGGAAACACTTAAGTTGTGCGAGTTTTATCATGTAGACCCGCTGGGCACTTTCGCTTCGGGTTCACTTTTAATAGCAGTCTCCCCTTCGGTTTCTGAAGATGTGATAAGCAGATTGTCAGCAGTGGGTATCACGGCCGCCCGGATTGGCGTTATGATGCCCAAGGAAGAAGGTATGAGGCTGATAAGAAATGGGGAAAACCTGCCTTTGCCGGTTTATCATCAGGATGAAATCTCCAAGATATTCGGATAAAGAAAGAGAAAAGGAACCAACGTGTTAGAATTGCTGTTGACCCCGTTTACTCCTTGACACGTAAAGACATTTCTCCTATATCGAATCTATCTAAAGGCAAACTCTTACCAGCATCATCAAACGCAAACTGACTTTCAGTATTAAAAAAAGGAGGAAGAACTATGTGGAAAAAACCTTTGAGTATTGTATCTGGGATCCTTTTGGCGGTTTCCGTGGCACTTTTAAGTCCCGTCAGCGCCATGGCAATAGATAAGCAGTTCGTTTTCGGCATGCTTTTAGTAGGCCCTTACAATGACCACGGGTGGAGCCAGGCGCATTATGATGCCGGGCGTTACATGGAAGAGAAGGTCCCGGGGGCGAAAATGATCTATATCGACAAGGTCAATCCGGCAGATAGACCCGGGATCACCGTTCCCCAGTTGGTGGACGACCTTGTGGAAAAGGGAGCGCAATTGATCATCGGCAATTCCGATGATATGAAAGACGGGATACGGGAGGCGGCGCTGCTTCATCCCAAGACCTATTTTATACATGTTTCAGGGGACGATGTTCTTACAGGTAAGGCCCCCAAGAATCTTTCCAATATTATGGGTCGTATGGAATATGGCAAGATGATGGCAGGCTTTGCGGCGGCTCTCACCACTCGGACCGGCAAGATCGGCTATCTGGGTCCCCTGGTTAATGAGGAAACCCGTCGCCTGGTAGCATCATGCTATCTGGGGGCGCGCTATGCCTGGGAAAAGGTACTCAATAAAGATGCAAAAGACCTCAGCTTTCAGGTGACATGGATAGGGTTCTGGTTCAATATCCCTGGTGTTACCTCTGACCCGACCCAGGTGGCACAAAATTTTGTGAACACCGGCTATGATGTGATTATATCCGGTATAGATACCACAGAGTCACTGGTGGTGGCCCGACAAAAATCGCAGGAAGGTAAGAAAATCTGGGCTATTCCTTACGACTACAAAGGCGCCTGTTCCGGAGCCGGTGAGGTTTGCCTGGGAGTTCCCTATTTCAACTGGGGCCCAGAATACGTAAATTTTGTAAAGGCCATTATGGATGGAAAGTGGAAGCAGGAATGGCTCTGGCTTGGTCCAGACTGGAAGGATATCAATGATCCGGACACCAGTACCGTGGGGTTTCTTCCCGGACCGGCGCTTCCCCAGTCAGTCGAGACCAGTTTAGATAGTTTCATCAAAGACCTTGCCACAGGCAAGGTGCAGCTTTTCAAAGGGCCCCTTGATTATCAGGATGGGACTCCCTTCCTAAAAGCCGGTGAAGTGGCCAGCGATCAGCAAGTCTGGTATATGAAACAGCTTCTGAAGGGGATGATTGGACAGAGCAAGGCTAAGTGAGTTGGAACAAAACATATTACCTGAGAAGGGTCCATGCGGGTCACGCTCCGAGATATCCATAAACACTACGGAAAAGTACACGCCAACGACGGGATCTGTATGGAGATCGCTTCGGGGTCTATTCAAGGGATCCTGGGAGAAAACGGTGCCGGTAAAAGCACCCTGATGAAAATACTTGCGGGTTATGTGCACAAGACCGATGGGAGCATCCTCTTGGAAGACAGGCCCGTGGAATACAAAGGGACATCCCAGGCCACCAGACTAGGCATCGGGATGCTCTATCAGGATCCCCTCGATTTCCCGCCGCTCTCGGTCCTTGAAAACTACATGATGGGCCGGTTGCATGGAATTGCCCATAAGAAGGCATCCCATCGCAGACAACTCGAAAGTTCTACCAGGCATTTTGGTTTCCACCTTGACCCGGATGCAAAAGTCCGGTCCCTCACTGTTGGGGAGCGTCAGCAGCTCGAAATTATTAGGCTTCTGGCACTTGGGGTCAAGGTACTGATTCTGGACGAACCAACCACCGGAATCTCCAGCCTTCAAAGGCAGACACTGTTTGAGGCACTCAGAAAGTTGGCCACCCAGGGAAAAACTATCCTGCTGGTTTCCCACAAACTGGAGGATGTGGAGGCCCTGTGCCATGGCGTGACCGTACTGAGGCAGGGCAGGGTCATGGGTGAGGTGCGCCACCCTTTTGACACCCGGAAACTCTTGGAATGGATGTTTGGCGCCCCACCATCCCCACCTCCATGTGTTGATACAAGACCAGGAAAGGTAACTTTGGACATGGAGAAAGTTTCGGCCCCAGGAGGACGGGCCGGACTTTTAGAATGCGATGTGGTCATTAGGCAGGGAGAGGTTGTGGGTTTAGCCGGCCTGGAAGGAAGCGGTCAGGGGGTTTTTCTCCGTGTGGCAGCAGGTCTTGAAAAGCCTGAGAAGGGGATGATCCGGGTGTGCCAAAGGACCATGACAGGTCAGGACTATCACGCCTTTAAGGACCGTGGCGTCACTTTTCTCCCCACTGCACGTCTTGAAGAAGGCCTTATTCCTGGGCTGACCATAACCGAGCATTTTGCCTTGAAACAGCGAAAGGGAATTGTGATCCCCTGGGAGCAGTCTCGAAAACGGGCAAGCGAAAGAATCGACCGGTTTCGGGTTGTGGGAAGACCTTCCTCGAAAGTAGAGTCCCTGTCTGGTGGAAATCAACAGCGTCTTCTCCTGGCACTTATGCCAATAGATCCACTTATACTTCTGCTGGAGCACCCCACCAGAGGGCTCGATGTTGAATCGGCCCGCTGGGTATGGGAACAATTGATTGAGTATACTGCCAGTGGTACAAGCATTGTGTTTTCCTCTGCAGAACTTGATGAAATCCTTCAGGTTTCTAATCGGATCCTTGTATTTTACAACGGGGCAGTGGTCAAGGATGTCAAAACCTGTGACACTACCTTGAGTGACCTTGGGCAGGCCATAGCAGGAAAAATATACTAATGACCCCACTCGCAAACAGGATGCAAAACCTAAAAGAATCCCTTGTCGAGACTTTGTTCCTTCTCGCGGGAGTCCTTTGTCTCACCTTCCTTCTGCTGTTGGTTGCGGGGGCCCCTCCGTTTGCCGCCTTCTATCACCTTTTTATAGGAGCCCTCGGTTCCTGGAGCAAATTCACCCAGGTTCTGATGGCCTGGATTCCACTCACCTTGTGTGCGTGCGGGCTGGTTTTCACATTCCGTGTCGGGCTATGGAACATCGGCGTGGAGGGTCAGGTGGTGGCTGGGGCTGTTTCTGCCACAGCGGTCCTGCGTATTGGCGCTGAAAGCGGAATGCCAGGCGTCTTTCTTATTCTCGCTTTTTTAGGGGGGATGCTGGGTGGAGGTCTCTGGGCGGTTATTGCAGGTTTTCTTCGGACCAGGTTCGAGGTCAACGAGATCTTTGCAGGATTAGGGCTTAATTTTGTGGCATTAGGGGTCACACTCTGGCTCATTTTTGGACCGTGGAAGCGTCCCGGTGTTGCCTCCATGAGCGGCACCGAATTGTTCCCTCCCTCTGTGTGGCTTCCCTCACTTCCTTCACTGCGACTTTCGCCCATTGGCCTTGCTCTGGCAATAGCTGCCCTGGTTGGGACGGGCTGGGTCCTGACACGCACGCGATTAGGGCTTGCTCTTAAAGGAATCGGAAGTAACCCTAAAGCCTCTTACCTCCATGGCCTTAAGACAACCCGATTCATGCTATACGCCATGGTACTGGCTGGCGGGTGCGCAGGGCTGGCAGGCACCTTTCAAGTAACTGGCGTTTATCACCGTCTAATCCCCGCTATTTCCAGCAACTACGGATACCTTGCACTCCTTGTGGTAATGCTTGCTAACTATAAGGTCTGGGTAACGCCGGGCATTGCTTTTTTCTTTGCCTGCCTCAATATAGGCAGCATCCAGCTTCCCATGATGCTGCATCTCGACTCATCATTGAGCGGGATTATCCAGGGGACTTTGGTGCTTGCGGTTCTTTTGATGCAAGTATGGCGAAAACGACGACAGACTGATAACCACTGAAAGATCTTTATGGATGATCTGAACATCACCATCTTGCTGGCTTCCATTGTGGCTGGGGCCGCCCCAATTGTTCTTGCTGCTGTCGGAGAAACTGTCACGGAAAAGTCTGGGGTAATCAATCTCTCCCTGGACGGCTCTATCCTTTTGAGCGCCATGGTTGCCTTTGCGGTCGCATATCAGAGCCACAATCTTGTGCTGGGTTTTATGGCGGGTGCAGCGGCAGGTGGACTCGTGGCCGCGATAGTGGGCGTTTTTAGCGTTTACCTGGGCCAGTCACAGGTAGCAGTGGGATTTGTCCTGACACTCACTGCCAGGGATCTGGCTTATTTTTTCGGAAACCCTTATGCCCGGCTTTACGGTCCCATGGTAAGCCCCTGGCCTATTCCGTTTCTCCATAAAATTCCCCTGTTAGGGCCGGTTTTTTTCCAGCACAGTACCCCGGTATATATTAGCATCCTTGTGATAGGAGCGTGCTGGTGGTACCTTTACCGGACTCCCAGCGGGCTTTGCCTGAGGGCTGTAGGTGAACACCCCCAGGCCGCTTATGCCAGGGGCATCAATACGCGGAGAATCCAGATGTGGCATACTATTGCAGGTGGCCTACTGGTAGGTCTGGCAGGGGCCACCTTTTCACTGTGCACCAAACCTGGATGGGGTCGACCTCAGGGGGCAGAGGGAACCGGATGGATCGCCCTTGCCATCGTCATTTTCGGTGGGTGGCACCCGGTGAAGGCCGCTTTAGGCGCTTACCTGTTTGCCTTCCTCCAGGTAATGGGCATTCATTTCCAGGGGTGGTGGCCATCTGTACCAGCCCAGGTCTTTCAGGTTGCGCCGTTTCCTTTAATGATCCTTGCCCTTGTATTAGTGAACGTGGCCCAGCAGGGACACGGCTATACCAAAGGCAAGGCGACGCCAGTGCTTGGCCGCATTGTGAACCTGCTGAGCGGCGCTGCACCGGCGGCCTTGGGTAGATCGTTTCGTCCTGAATAATGCTGTAAAATTTGACTTTTTACGATACCATCAATTATAACATTATCCATGATTACATTTAAAACCATGCCCAATTACAAAGAACCAGTGTTATGATACCTTTTCCCAGGATAAATCCGAATATTATTGAGATCGGCCCGTTCAAACTCCGGTGGTATGGACTAATGTACGTGCTGGGCTTTCTCGCGTCCTACTTCCTTATCAAAGTGCAGCCACGCGCTCGCCGTCTCGGTCTACAAGGAAGATTGCTTCAGGATTTGATTTTCTATTGTGCCATTGGCCTTATAATAGGCGCTCGCCTCGGGTACGTGCTTTTCTATCAGTTTCCCGATTTCGGGTACTATCTGGAACACCCATTGGAGATCATTGCTGTCTGGCATGGCGGCATGTCTTTTCACGGGGGGCTCATTGGCGCTGTGCTTGCGGGCATCCTGTTTTGCCGTACACGCCAACTACCGGTTTGGGAGGTGGCAGACACGGTCATTGTGACTGCTCCCATTGCCCTCGGCCTGGGAAGGCTGGGGAATTTTATCAATGGTGAACTCTACGGTCGGCCCAGTTCTGTACCCTGGGCTATGGTCTTTCCCACGGGAGGTACGCTACCCCGGCACCCTTCCCAGCTTTACGAAGCAGGCCTTGAAGGCGTGTTGCTATTTATCATCCTCTGGGGACTCAAGGGCATGCGGCTTCGCCCGGGGGCCATGCTTTGCCTGTTTCTTGCCGGTTATGGTATATTTCGCTTTCTGGCAGAATTCTTCCGGCAACCTGATCCGCAGATCGGTCTTTTATGGGGTATGTTCTCCATGGGCCAGATGCTTTGCCTGGCCATGATCCTTGCGGCTGCCGTTCTCTGGACGCTTTTAAAAGAAAAGTAACTGATCGCTGGTTAGAAGGATCTGGTTTTTTTGCAAAAAGACGTAAGTTCTCAATAAATCCGGGAAGATATTAGGGCCATGCGGGTCTCTTTTTTAAAGGTCGCAATCCCGCTGGAAGCGGGATTCGCCCAACGCCCCCTTGACTCTAAAATACTCCCTCAGCACAGGCGAAAATGATGGCCGTTTATGGAACTGAGTTCTTATGGGGCTGTCCTCAGTTGTATTTTAATGCTAATCCGC
>JBDRPB010000150.1:0-11881 GCA_043809485.1 Pseudomonadota bacterium
CCTTTGGCAGTTTTATTGACAAGCGATCAGCGGCGACCATAGGCATGTTCCCCGACTGTGCCCTGAAAGATATCCAGGCCGTAGGTAACGCCGCAGGAGATGGTGCCCGAATGGCCCTTCTCAACATTGACAAACGTAAAGAGGCAAACCTCGTGGCCAGAGAGGTGGAGTATTTGGAATTGACTACGAGCCCGGATTTCCAGAATGAATTTGTTTATGCCATGCATTTTCCCCATATGAATGACACCTTGAGTTACGTCTAACCTGCCAGGGGACAAAGATGGAAAAGATCAAATTATGAGTTTGACTTATGTAGTTTATTCTAATATATTAATAGATTACAATTTGTCTGGAGGCACATTTCATGGATTACAAGCAAACGCTCAACCTTCCCAAAACTGCATTTCCTATGAAGGCCAATCTGGTCAAAAAGGAACCGGAAATCCTTGAGAACTGGGAAAAGCTGAATCTATATCAACTCATCCGTCAATCCTCAAAGGGCCGTAAACGCTATATGTTTCATGACGGTCCTCCGTATGCCAATGGGCATATCCACATGGGAACAGCCTTTAACAAAATATTAAAAGACATCATAATTAAATCAAAACAAATGGCAGGCTTTGACACACCCTATGTGCCGGGATGGGATTGCCACGGTCTTCCCATTGAGCATAGGGTGGACACGGAACTGGGTGAAAGGAAGCTGGAAATGTCCCAGGTGGAAATACGTCGATATTGCCGTGAGTACGCCAAAAAATACATCGATATTCAGCGTAATGAATTTAAGCGCCTCGGTGTCTTTGGAGAGTGGGAAGACCCTTATCTCACAATGAATTTTTCTTACGAGGCAACGATCGTCAGGGAGTTTGGTAAATTTGCCTTGAATGGTAGTCTTGTGAGGAGCAAAAAACCCATCTATTGGTGCATTTCGTGCAAGACAGCGCTTGCAGAGGCAGAGGTTGAATACGAAGAACATACATCACCTTCCATCTTTGTAAAGTTCCCCATGATCTCTGATCTGAGCAAATCGTATCCGGTATTGGCCGGAAAAGAGGTTTCCATCGTGATCTGGACCACGACTCCATGGACCCTGCCTGCCAATTTGGCCATTGCCCTGCATCCTGACTTTGAATATGTGGCAGTAGAGACCGGAAATAACCAGGTTATGATTCTGGCCAAGGGGCTTTCGGATATGTGCATGGATACCTTTGGTATCGAATCATACGAAATCATCCAGGAGTTTAAGGCTGCCGGCCTTGAAAATCTTGAGGCAAGGCATCCCCTGTATGACAGGCCATCAGTGATAGTTATAGCGCCATATGTGACGCTTGACGCCGGCACGGGCTGCGTCCATACGGCCCCCGGCCATGGGCGAGAGGACTATGAAACCGGCCTGGAATATGGCCTGGATGTCTATTCGCCCGTGGACGACTCCGGTCGATTTACACCGGATGTGAAATATTTCGGTGGCATTGAAGTATTTGAAGCGAATCGGCCTATCAACGATAGGCTCAAGGAGTTGGGTGCGCTTCTCAAGGAAGAGAATATAACTCACGAATACCCGCACTGCTGGCGCTGTAAGAAACCCGTTATCTTCCGCTCCACTGAACAGTGGTTCATCTCCATGGAAAAAAACGGCCTCAGGCAAAAGGCCCTTGATGCTATTAACAAAGTCACCTGGATCCCCTCATGGGGACAGGAGCGAATCTCTAACATGATTGCCAACCGTCCTGACTGGTGCATTTCCCGCCAGAGGTCGTGGGGCGTCCCTATCATTATGTTCTTTTGCAAGGAATGTAATCACCCTGTCATCTCGCAGGAAATTATTGATCATGTGGCCAGTATGGTTGAAAAATCCGGCGCAGATGTCTGGTTTAGTGAATCAGAAGAAAATCTACTACCTTCGGGCACTCGTTGTCCTGAATGCGGAGCGGATAGATTCAGAAAAGAGACGGATATCCTTGATGTATGGTTTGATTCCGGTGTGAGTTACGCGGCTGTAATGGAGAAAAGAGATTACCTTGACAGCCCTTCAGATCTTTACCTTGAGGGTAGTGACCAGCACCGCGGATGGTTTCACAGTTCCCTTCTATGTTCCTCAGGTACACGCGGTGAAGCACCGTACAAAAGCGTCTTGACGCACGGCTTTGTTGTTGACGGGTCGGGCAGGGCAATGCACAAATCAGCGGGAAATGTTATCGCCCCGGAAGAACTCATTGGAAATTATGGCGCGGAAATTCTCAGGCTGTGGGTGGCGGGAGAAGACTACCGGGACAATATCCGGCTCTCCAAAGAGATCTTAAAGCGCCTGACAGAGGCCTATCGCCGCATTCGGAACACGTGCCGCTACCTCCTGGGCAATTTGAATGACTTTGATCCTGAAACTGATTCGATTAAATATCAGCAGATGGAGGAGCTTGACCGCTGGGTGCTTAACCGGCTTCAGGAATTGAATGAACGAGTCCTCAAGGCATACGAGGATTTCGAATTTCACCTTATTTATCACAGCCTTCACAACTTCTGTGTCTTAGATCTCTCGGCCTTTTATCTTGATATTATAAAAGATCGCCTTTACACATCACCCAGTCAATCGCTCGCGAGGAGGTCAGCACTGACCGCCATGAATGAAATCCTGGAGTCACTGGTAAGGCTGATGGCCCCTGTTCTTTCCTTTACCTCTGATGAAATCTGGCAGCATATGAAAGGAAAGGAACGCTCCTCCAGTGTACATACTGAGCTCTTTGTCCCTGTGAACACCACGTATAAGGACCCAGAACTTGCAGGCCGCTGGGAAGACATAATAGCGCTTCGGAAAGAGGTCACAAAGGCACTGGAACTTGCGAGAAAGGAAAAGAAAATCGGGCACCCCCTGGATGCATCCGTAACGGTCGGTCTGTCGCCTGATCTCATGGAAAAAATAGCGCCCTATCGGGAACAGCTCAGATCTATCTTTATTGTTTCTTCGGTGGATATAAAGGACATGGATCAGCTTGAGAAAAGCCTTGAAAGCGAAACATTACCGGGTCTCAGAGTAAAGGTATCGCCTTCAACTGATCCTAAGTGCGAGCGCTGCTGGGTTCATGATCCCACTGTGGGAAATGACACCGGCCGTCCCACCATCTGCAAAAAATGTATTCAGGCCTTGGCCGAAATGGGGTAAGGGATTGAAGAAACGTTATCATCTGATGGCCTGGCCGGCGCTGGCCGTGATTGTCCTGGATCAGTTGTCAAAATGGGCCGTTTTAAGCAGTTTGAGGGTACATGAATGCGTGCCAGTGCTCACGGGCTTTTTTGATCTGGTCCATGTGCGAAACAGGGGCATGGCTTTCGGCCTTATGAACCGACCGGGCATTGATTTTACCTTCTATTTTCTTGTAGCCGCCAGCCTGGGGGCGGTTGTGTTATTACTGCTCTGGTTTTTAAAGCTTAAAGATGGCGACAGCCGACTAACTTTAGGGCTTTCTTTAATTCTCGGCGGGGCCGTGGGCAACCTTATTGACCGGCTCAGATTTCGCGAAGTGATCGATTTTCTTGACTTCTACCTGGGTCAATATCACTGGCCTGTATTTAATCTGGCTGATTCAGCCATTACAGTTGGCACATTCCTGGTGGCCTTAAGTCTTATCTTTAAGCGCAAAGAAGTGCCTAAAATGAGCTAAATTTGTGGTTATGTTCTTTATAGGTTATTGGGTTCGTTGATCAAATATCTCTCAACCATCCCTTTATCTCCTGCGCTGAAAAGTCTTTCTTGTCATAAAAGAACAAAAACAGTTCTCGAAATTTCCTTATTAGGCTTCCATCTTCTATTGCCTCCACAAGAGATAATTTCTCCTTTGGGTCATAAAATCCCTTTAGTTTTAAAAACAACTCCCGGGCAAAAACAAACCGATCCTCGTTAAGGCGTTCCCTCTGGGAAATTACTTGAAGCAGAGAAAAAAGGGGTTTGATATATGGCGGCATTATCTTGTAGTTGTAATAGAAGGCGTCCCTTTCAGGCCGGTATTTCCTTGGCGCAAATTTTTCGATGATATCAATCATCTCATCGATTTCATCTTTTCTATGGTGTCTTCTTTCCTTTTTTCTATTGGAAAAAATGTCCCATTTCACAGGGCTTCTACTCCTCAAGTCAAGTTAGTTCGCTACGCTCACAATTGGAAGGTTGGAATAGTGGAATTCTGGAATAATGGGTTATGGGAAAATGGAGAAGTGGAGTTTTGGTAATATTAATCTTGACAGGTAAGTTCAATATATTAATAAATAGCGCACAGCCTTTGAAAATAAATCCCGCTAAAGACGGGATCTTCGACTTTCCATTATTCCACCATTCCATTATTCCATGTATGAGGCAAAAGCATCAAGCCTCAATAAACTCCTTTAATTTTCCCGCCATCGATAGGTGGGATAGAATTTCCAAGACGTTTAATTACTGATTGCCTCAAAGAACCTAAGGTTCTGATTCAGTTTCTCCAGCTTGAGGGTCATGGTTTCCATCTTTTCCCTTACTTCCTCAACGACTTCAGACGGGGCCTTTTTTAAGAAACCTCTATTTGAAAGCTTCCTGTTTGAAACCTCAATATCTTTTTCAATCTTTTCTATCTGTTTTTCCAGTCTTTTCCTTTCTTCCCGAAAGTCCAGGATGCCTTTGAGTAGCACGTGAATCTGGTTTTGGCCAAAAACAGCAGTTGCAGATGCCTCCGGTTTTGGAATCCCGGAAGCAATAGTAGCATCTTCCACCTTGGCAAGGGTCTTGATATGCACCAAGTTGCTGATTAAGAAATCCGCTTCTTCTTTTTCAGCCACATCAATAAGAATATTGACTTTCTTGGAAGGAGATATATTCATCTCGCCGCGGATATTGCGAATTCCGGTGATAATGCCCATCAGAAGGTTCATCTCTTTCAGGGCATTTTCGTCCTTGATATAATCAGAGGCCTCAGGGAACCTGGCAATCATAATACTCCCTTCTGTCCCGGGTAGCTTTTCCCAGATTTCTTCTGTCACAAAAGGCATAAATGGGTGCAAAAGCTTTAATGCTCCCATGAGCACCTCTTGAGCGACGGCCCTCGTGGATTCTTTTATGTCCCTGTCTTTTCCATAAAGCCCCTGTTTGGCCATCTCAAGATACCAGTCACAGACCTCGTGCCAGATGAAATGATAGCAGAGGTTTGCGGCGTCATTAAAATGAAAGTCTTCGATAGCCTGCGTGATCTCTTCTGCGACCTGGCCGAGCCTTGACAAAATCCAGCGGTCAGGGAGCGAATGGACTCTATCTTTCTCCTCGACGTTTTCTTCAGTATCCAGATTCATCAAGACGAGCCGTGCAGCATTCCATATTTTATTTACAAAATGCCGGTACCCAAGGATCCTTTCTTCAGAGAGCTTGATGTCTCTCCCCTGTGCAGCGAGGGCTGCGAGGGTAAAACGAAATGCATCTGTTCCGAACTGATCCATTACCTCGAGAGGATCAATAACGTTGCCCTTCGATTTGCTCATTTTTTTGCCTTCTGCATCTCTCACAAGGGCATGTATATACACCTCTTTAAATGGGATATCTCCCATGAAATGGAGCCCCATCATCATCATCCTGGCTACCCAAAAAAAGAGGATATCAAAGCCAGTGACAAGGACCGAGGTCGGATAAAAAGTATTGAGTTCATCGGTTTGGTCAGGCCAACCTAATGTAGAAAAAGGCCATAGTGCCGAACTGAACCATGTATCAAGGACATCTGTTTCCTGCACGAGGTTTTTGCCCTTACATGCCTGGCAGTTTAGCGGCATCTCCCTGGCCACATGCACCTCCCCACATTCTTCACAATACCAGGCCGGGATACGGTGGCCCCACCAGATCTGTCTGGACACGCACCAGTCCTTGATATTATTCATCCACTCAAAATAGACCGTTTCCCAGTTGGCAGGATATATCCTTGTTTTTCCATCTCTGACCGCCCTGCTGGCATTTTCAGCAAGTGGCCCCACCTTCACAAACCACTGTTTTGAAAGAAGTGGTTCGATCATAGTCTTGCACCGGTAACAGTGCCCAATTGCATTTCGGTAAGGCGCTACCTTTTCCAGCAACCCATCATGCTTGAGGTCTTCAAGGATCTTTTCGCGGCATTTAAATCTGTCCATGCCCTGGTAGGGCCCTGCAAGGTCGTTCATCATTCCGTTTTCATCAATGACCTTTATTCTTTCCAGTTGGTGGATATTACCGATCTCAAAGTCATTGGGGTCATGGGCAGGCGTGATTTTTAAGGCACCTGTGCCGAATTCCTTATCCACATATTCGTCAAAAATGACGGGAATCGGCTTATTCAGTACCGGCAACAGCACACGTAATCCGGATAAATTCTTATAACGCTCATCTTCCGGGTTCACTGCCACGGCAGTATCACCCAACAGGGTTTCAGGACGCGTCGTGGCAACCACCAAATGGCCCTTCTGTTTTTCAAAGGTATAGCGGATATAATATAGAAAGCTGTCAGCTTCTCTGTGCTCTACTTCAATGTCGGCCAAAGCCGTATGGCATCGAGGGCACCAGTTAATAATGTAATCTCCCCTGTAAATAAGCCCTTCCTCATAAAGATGAACAAAAACCTCTCTTACCGCCCTGGACAGCCCCTCATCCATGGTAAAACGTTCCCTGCTCCAATCGCACGAACACCCCAGCCTTTTCAACTGGTTTATTATCAACCCGCCATACTTCCTCCGCCACTCCCAGACCAGTTCAATAAAATTTTCCCGTCCCACAGTGTGGCGATCAGTCCCCTTGGAGGCAAGGTCTTTTTCTAATACATTCTGGGTAGCAATCCCTGCATGGTCAGTCCCCGGCTGCCACAGGACATTGTAGCCTTTCATTTTCTTGAACCGGCAAAGGATATCCTGGAGAGTGTTATTTAGGGCATGACCCATATGTAAAGTCCCGGTCACGTTGGGCGGTGGAATAACGATACAGAATGGCTCTCTATCAGAGAGAGGATCCGCCCTGAATAGTCTATTATCCTCCCAGTATTTATACCATTTCCGTTCAACATCTTTAGGTTCATAACCTTTGGCTATGCTCTCTATTCCCATCTATATCCACTCCTTAAAACAAATTTAATCACAAGGTTCATATATCAAGATGAAATAAATCCATCAAACTATCCTGTCATACATTTTTCCTATTATGAACTACTAACAGCGACTAAAAGTAAAAAGGGGGTTGCATTGTTGACAACCCCCTAATTCAATTCTGCTTCTCCGAAATTCCTAACAGTACTATCGGACCCACTCTCTAATCTGGAGGGGATTCAAGGCTCTCCTTTAGGGTATCAATGGCTTCTGCAATTAACTTCTCGGCAACGGTCGTAAATGTCTCTCTTGCGACCTTCTCTACGACATCCCGCACCACGCTTGTTATGATAGCCTCTATCTTCTCCTCAGATATCTCGACCCGCCCTTCTGGAGAAACAATAGCTGCCGCTGCCACCCCGCTCCCAAGCTGTTCCTCCTGCATTTCCGGCACCTCGCTCAAATCCTCCTCTAAAAACTCAGGTGTAATATCCGCCTCGGCTTCATCAGGTTCTAACTCAAAGACTTCAGATGCGGCCAAGCTTTCTATGTCCAATTCAGTCTCGACTATCGTATCAGCATCGGGTACGCTATCAAGGTCACTCTCCATAAGCTCAAGGTCGGATTCGCCCTTTTCAGATTCCTCCAGACTTTCAAGTGCAGCACCGAGCTGCATTTCTACAACCTGAGAAGAGTCCCCATCCGGTGGTTGGCCTAATTCAGTCGAAGTCAATTCCGTGCCCTCATCAGTACTTACATTTTCCTCAACGGCGTCTTCGCCATCCAGCAATTTTGCGATCTCTGCAGATTCAGAATCCTCGGCCAGTTCTATTAGTTTGACAGCGCCCAGATCGGGTGCCCCCCATTCTTCGATCTCTTCATCGAGATCCACCTCAAAGTCCTCCGATACTTCCTCTTCCAGGGCTTGAGCTAACTCATCTGAACCCAAATACGATTGAGATTCAGCACCTAACGCTTTTAAAAGGGATTCGTCTCCCCCCGTCAATCTTATGGTCTCTTCAGGTTCAAAACTTTGGGCTTTTTCTTCTGCTTCGACAATATCAAATTCAGATGTTTCTAACTTTTCGAACTCGGCATCAAGATCCGCATCAAAATCGTCCGACATTTCCTCTTCTTTTACTTGAGCTAACTCACTTGCCTCCGAATCAGACATGACCTCAGTAATTTCGCTGTCGTTGGCAATTTCATCTTCATCCAGCACTCTCGTGATCTCTTCAGACCCAGGATCTTCAACCAGTTCGCCCGTTTCAACAATATCATCAAGCTCTATGATTTCCTCATCCTCTGTAGAACCGCCACTTGCAGCTTCAACATCCTCCTTTGACAAATCGTCAAACTCAAAATCAAGGAGATCTTCTTCGCCTTTTTTCCCGTTTTCAAATATATCTTTATTCTTTTTCATGGCGTAACTCCATTGGATTATTGATGAATGATTTCTGTAAAATAATATCTATTCTTACTTACCACAATCATTTTTTTCTGTCAATATTTTTCACATTGTTATTAAAGAAAATAATATAACATAATTTTTATCTAATTTTAACAAATTTATCTTCCTTTTCCCAAGTAAAGATCCACGCCCATCGAAGATCCCGCTATTCGGGCGAGGACGTGGATTTATATTTTGAAATGAACAGCAATCTGTCGGGCCTATTACGTTAACCACATGAAACCCTGACAGGCTTCTTGACCTCATGCAAAAAACCTGGTAAAAAAATCTAATAGGGCGATTAGCTCAGTTGGATAGAGCGTTGGTCTCCGGAACCAGAGGTCGCGCGTTCGAGTCGCGCATCGCCCACCAATGTAATATCAAGGGGTTAGCCCACACTCTAAGCCTTTTTTATTTTAATTAAGGAAGGGTCGTAATCATCCACCTTTTCGTATCCTAACAAATTCAAAAGTGTAGCGGCAACATTAGCAAGGCCCGGTCTTTCAAGATGTGCCATTTCATATTCGCCATTGTAGCCAGGATCAAAAATGGTAAAAGGGACAGGATTTAATGAGTGAGCAGTCTTGACCTTCCTCTCTCCATTTTTATCAACAGTGAACATCTCATCTGAATTACCATGATCTGCGGTCACAACAGCAATACCTTCAAGCTCATCCACTACCTGGAGCAATTCACCAACACATTGATCTACTGTTTCCACTGCAATAATCGCGGCGTCCATGATGCCAGTGTGGCCAACCATATCACCATTTGCGAAATTAAGACGCCCAAAGGAGTATTTGTCACTTTTTAATATTTCAATGGTCTTGTCCTTTATTTCTAAAGCCTTCATTTGGGGGGCCTTGTCAAACTCAATCCTGTCAGAAGGAATCTCAACATACAGCTCAAGGGCTTCATCAATATATCCGGAGCTATTGCCGTTCCAAAAATAAGTCACATGGCCAAACTTTTGTGTTTCGGAGATTGCAAAGCTCTTTATTTTTTCAGCGCATAGATATTCACTAATGGTCCGATCAATGGCCGGGGGTTGGACAAGGAATTGTGGTGGCATATGTGTATCCCCGTCGTACTCCATAATACCCGCATAACTGATATCAGGTAGGGGCTCGCGGTCAAATTCCTTGA
The DNA here is from genome assembly GCA_043809485.1 of Pseudomonadota bacterium. Taxonomy (GTDB): domain Bacteria; phylum Desulfobacterota; class DSM-4660; order Desulfatiglandales; family Desulfatiglandaceae; genus 4484-190-2. The sequence continues at coordinate 9,647 of JBDRPB010000150.1, forward strand.
AATCCCTTTCTGTAAACGCCCGCGAGATCTCAATGGCCCGGTCTCCCCTGAAGTTGAAATATACGACCGAATCGCCATCCACAATAGGACCAACAGGAGATCCTTTAGAATCCACAATAACGAAGGCATCCATATACTGGTCAGTAATCCCAGGGTCCTCACTATAAAAGGTCCTAACGGCTTCCTCTGCTGAGCTAAATGGCCGGGCCTTCCCAAGTACATGGGCCTCCCACCCGCGTTTTACGATACTCCAATCTGCATTGTAACGATCCATGGTCACCTTCATGCGGCCGCCACCAGAAGCAATACGATAGTCGAGCCCTTTTTCCTCTGATATGCGCTTTAGCCTATCCTCGGTGGGTACTACATAATCCAGCGCTGATTTTTCGCCCACGTCCCGTCCGTCAAGCAAGGCATGAACGCGCACTCTCTTAATTCCCATCTGAGCACATTTGTCTATCATCTTATAGAGGTGTGTAATATGGGAGTGAACATTTCCGTCAGAAAGAAGGCCTATAAAGTGCAAAGTTCCGCCATCCGTCCCTCGCCGGGAAATACTGGCCCAGGCAGGTGATTCAAAAATACGGCCTGATTCAATGGCACGATTAACCAAACGGGCCCCCTGTTCAAATACCCTGCCTGCCCCGAGGGCATTATGTCCTACTTCGCTGTTCCCCATATCCTTATCACTGGGCAATCCCACAGCCATGCCGTGTGCCTGAAGCTGACAATAAAGCTGGGACGAAAAAAGGCGGTCAAGGGTGGGTGTCCTTGCCAGATATACTGCATTGGTTTCGTCCATTTTTCCCAAACCAACGCCATCCATGATGATGAGGAGCAATGGGCCTTTTCTACCTGAGAATGATTTTAATCTCTTGAGGTTGAGCGGCATTTGAACTGTTTCTTACCTCCCTAAAAATGACGTTTATTAGTGTCCATCAAGAAATGAGATAGTTTTCGCAAGGTCAAGGAAGATGAGGATTTTAACCACAGGAATACATTGAAGTATTTCGAGGATTAAAATCCGAATCTGACGCAGAGATTGCGGAAAATAGCCATTTATGGATGGGCACTAATTAAGTTCATGAAATCAATTGTAATAGCTGATTACAATAAGATAACATGGAAAACTGCTACGTAAAATACAAAAACGTTGAAAGCTACTCCATGTGTAACATATAAATAGTGCGAATACAAAAAGGAAAAGAAAAGGAGTATCATCATGCCTCAGAATATCGTCATTATTGGCGCCGTTGCTCTTGGACCAAAGGCTGCCTGCCGTTTCAAAAGGCTTGAGCCTGATTCCCATGTGACCATGCTCGACCAGACGAACCTGATAGCTTACGGAGGATGTGGGATTCCTTATCTCATTTCGGGCGATGTCAGTGACCCGGACCAACTCCAGTCTACCAGTTTCCATATGCTTCGTGATGAGGACTTTTTTAAACATGCTAAAGACATTGATGTTATGACAAATACCCGGGCAGTGTCTGTTGACAGGAAGAAAAAAACAGTGTTGGTGCAAAATGTACTCAATGGGAACAAAAAAACACTTCCCTATGATAAGCTTGTCCTGGCTACTGGAAGCAAGCCCAGGCGTCTGTCTATCCCTGGGGATGATCTTCATGGTATCTTCACAGTCTCAGGCCTCAATGAAGCTACAGCCATCAAGCAGGAGATTGCCGGAGGAAAAGTAGCAAAGGCGGTTATTATAGGTGCAGGGGCAATCGGACTTGAGATGGCAGAGGCCCTGGCCGATATGTGGGGTATTGAAACCGCTGTCGTGGAGATTTTGGATCAGGTTCTCCCGGGGATTGTCAGCCCAAACCTCGCTCGAATGGTACAACATCATATGGAAGAAAATGAGATCTCCTTTTGCCTGAAAGAAAAGGTCAAGAGATTTGAAGGCGAAAACCGTGTGAAAACGGTAATTACCGATAAAAAGACCCTAAATGCAGATTTGGTGATCATGGCGGTGGGGGTCGCCCCCAACTCCGTCCTCGCCAGGGAGGCTGGCCTGAAAGTATCTTCCGCGGGAGCAATAGTGGTGAATGAAGAATTGCAGACCTCTGACCCCAATATCTATGCAGGAGGAGACTGCATAGAGTTGACTAACCTGATCACAGGGAAACCAGGGTACTGGCCTCTGGGCTCCCTCGCAAACAGACAGGGACGAGTCATCGTACCAACCTGGCAGGTGGGCAAGCCAAGTTTGAAGGGGCTGTCGGGAGTTTT
>JBDRPB010000151.1:0-2033 GCA_043809485.1 Pseudomonadota bacterium
ATGTTCTCTCTGCCGCCCTCTTCCCGGTCAACCAGTACAATAACCCGGTCCACATCCAAACCTATTTCACGGGCCTTTTCAATCGCTGTTATCGTTGAGCCTCCCGTCGTAATGACATCGTCCAGTATAGCAACCCTTTCGCCCGGCTGCACGTTTCCCTCTACAGCGCTTTTCGTGCCATGCCCCTTTACATCTTTCCTTACGATAAAGGCCTTGATTGGCCTCCCCTTCTGATAGGAAATCAGAGACGTGGCATTGGCCATAGGATCGGCGCCAAGGGTCAGCCCCCCGATGGCGGTAATATCGGAATCTTTAATCATATCAAAAATTATATTACCGATCAGGTTCATCCCCTCTGGGTCAAGCATGGTGGGTTTGCAGTTAAAGTAATAGTTGCTCTCCCTGCCCGATACCAGCTTAAATGGCGGATCATCACTGTATTTGAATGTCTTTTCAAGAATGATCTCGGCAAGCCTTGCCTTCATTTCAGTAAACTCCATATCAGCCTATCTCCATTGTCAAATAATACCCCTTTACATCCCCACAAAAAGTCTTTTTTGAGTGATCTTGAGCATTCTGGGGAAAAGATAATTACGGTGATTGTCGCAAGAAAATCTAATTGTTTAAGCGCCGTGGCGCGAGTATTTAGGTTTTTAGCCAAGCTCTTTAATCATCCGCAAAATGGTCATCAGCGAAAAAACTTTTTGCGAGAACAGCATTATTGCCCCTAATGTTTTATTTCCCGTTAATTTCTTGCATTTGCTTCTTTACATAATCTTTGTCCAGGCGAATTGCCTCCTGGTACTCAACGGCAGCCATGTCTGACCATCCAATCTTATCGTAATATAAACCCAGTGAAAAATGTATCCTCGGACTGTCTGGATTTGTTTTAAGGGCCTCCTCTGTCTGTTTTATAGCCTGCTCGATTTTCCCCGTTCCGTAATAGGCCCTGCCGAGGTAAAACCTGGCATCTCCGTTAAAACGGTTCCCCTCGAGGGCGATAAGCAATACTTTCAAAGCCTTATCAAATTCTTTCAACTCCGTATAGGCGATACCGAGATTTACCAGAATGTCTTCGCCATATGGCCTCAACTTCTTCGCCTTCAGATAGTAATTGACGGCCTTCTTAAATTCATCCATCCTCGCATAACTGGAGGCAATACTGCAAAGCGCCTCAAGATAATCGGGGTTGTGTTTTGTTGCCTCTTTATACTCATTGATGGCGCCGTCTGTATCGCCTTTAACTTCACATATCTTGCCCCGAAAGAAATGTGCCTCACTCTCCTTCGGAGATTTATCAACAAGTATTTTATAATATGCTATAGCCTTTTCATTTTCCTTCTTCTTATAGAAGATGTCACCCAGGTTTGCGTATGCCGAATAGTAACGTTTATTAAGCTTTGTAGCCTTTTCATAATAGGTGATGGCCTCCTCGTAAAGCCCCTTGCATCTGTATGCTTCCGCCAATTTATAATAATACCCGGCAACTTTGGGGTTTATAGAAATGGCTTTTTGATATCTTTCTATCGCCTTATCGTATTTTTTCCTCTGAAAATACTTATCCCCCAGGAGATAATACGTTTTTGACGACACCTGTTTTGAAAAGACATCCGAGGAGAGAAAGGTCAACACAAGAATCAGAATCGGTAAAACAACCTTCATATGAATATTTCTCATAGGCAAATGTATCTCTCTATCCTTTACTTTATTACAAATCGTACGGGAACTTCAACCCACATAGGAACGGGAACCTCCCCGCGAAATGCCGGCTTAAATTTCCATTTCTTAACGGCCTTTACGGCTGCCCGATCGAGAATTGAGTGACCGGATGTTCCTTTTATCCTCAGCTCGCCAACATTCCCATCAACCAGTACCTTTACAGAAAGCATAACCACTCCCTCGTATCCCCTCCTGCGGGCGATCGATGGATAAGAAGGGGGCGAATTCTCACTATAACGGGGTGCCGCCGCTAGAATCTTGATTTCTTTTACCGTTTTTTTCTCGAGCGGTTTTTCTTTTTCTGCTATTTGAAC
>JBDRPB010000152.1:0-3848 GCA_043809485.1 Pseudomonadota bacterium
CTGATACCTGATTTTATTCCTGTCTTGGGGTATCTCGATGATCTTGTCTTGATACCTCTTGGGGTTGCTGTTGCGATGAAGATGATCCCCGAGAAAGTCATGGAGGACTGCAGGATCCGCTCTAAAGAATTGATGAGTGAAAAAAAGCCAATCAACCGGGTAGCAGCAGTTGTTATCATATGTATTTGGCTTATGCTGATTGTTATGACCATAGTGCTGGTTGTTAGGGTCTCAAGTGCCAAATAACAAGCAGAATAAAGCCGCCCCCGAGTTCTTGCCCGGCACACTTCACCGCTGGTAACTTTTTTCTGTGTTCAAAAAATCCACCCCATGTGCTAATATTTTTGGTATAATTTTATCGAGTATCAGTTCTACGTTGTTTCTAAAATATGAACTGGAAAGGGGGAAATTATGATGCGTAAAAGCCATGAGAAGATCATTGATGAACAAGTAAAAAGATGGGAGATTATGCGTGCGCAGAAGACTGGAAAGGAAGAAGGCATCCCTGTTATTACAGTCTCCAGAGAACCTGGAAGCGGGGGGGGGATAGTGGCAAAAAAGGTCGCCGAGCAATTAGGGCTGGACCTTTTCCACGGTGAGATCATACAGAAGATAGCTGAAAGCGCCGATACAAGCTCCAGGATCCTTGAAACTCTGGATGAAAAGGGGCTCTCAGTTCTGGATGACTGGATTTCCACTCTTGTTAATCGGAGACACCTTTGGCCTGATCAGTACTTAAAACATCTCATGAGAGTTATAGGTACCATAGGAAAACACGGCCGAGCTGTCATAGTTGGCAGGGGGGCAAATTTCATCCTTCCTCGAGAAGTGAGATTCAGGGTTCGGATTGTGGCCCCTCTGGATACGAGAGTTCAAAATGTGGCCCGTGAGTTCGGTGTTTCATCTGAAGAGGCTAGACGCAGGGTCCTCAGAACAGAATCCGACCGCAGGGCCTTTGGGAGAAAGTACTTTCATGCTGATATCACAGATCCTGTCAATTACGATCTTGTGATAAATACAGGGACATTGAGTATCGATGCTGCTGTGGAGGCGATCAAAGGCGGATTGGGGCGCTAAAAAGGTTTAAATCGTTGTTTCTGAAGAAATTCTGAAAACTGATTTTTCTTGACTATGCCATTGCGGTTGGAAGGGAAGGTGGTTTTGACAGCCTCCTGGGAGGCTATCAAAACCACTCAGGCAAGCAGGCTGTCCCAGTCAATGGTCTTGAAGGTTTTATGGAGGTAGTGATCATCGTCGACAATATGGAATGAGAGGTGCAGGAAGGTTTCCTTTGCAACGGGTTCCACCTCTGCCAGGGGGATCACCCGGTCATCCTTACCGTGGTAGATCCAGACAGGGGTGGAAATCTGTTTTCTGTTCGGCGCAAATTCTATTAGATTAATTGCCGGGGCAAGGAGGATTATTTTTGCCACCCGGTGTTCATGCTCCATGGCAAAAAGGGATGCCATCAATCCTCCAAAACTAGAACCCACAAGCCTTATGTCTGACTTGCCAGAAAGGATTTCTTTGAGTTTCTTCATCCGTTGTTGCAGATCCCCTTTAAAGGTGTGGATAATCATGTCGGGGAATTTTTCCCGGAAGAAGATGGACTTTGTGCCCTGGTTACTGCTTTCAAGACCGTGTATGAATATTTTCTCTGACATCACTATCTAACGAATCTCAAGAATTTCATACTCCTTGATCCCTCCCGGTGTCCTGGTCTTTACCTCATCACCTTCTTCTTTGCCTATCAAGGATTGGCCCAATGGGGATGTCACGGATATCTTGCCCTTTCCAGGATCAGATTCATAGGGCCCGAGCAGTTGATACTCCACCTCTTCCTCGGTCTGCACATTGTATAATAACACAGTGCGCCCAAAGACTACCCGATCTGCCGGACCCCGATCCAAATCGATTATCTCAGCTTTCGCGATTACTGACTTTAATCCATTGATCCTTCCCTCAAGAAAAGACTGCCGTTCCTTGGCTGCGTGATATTCAGCATTTTCGCTGATATCACCGTGGCTCCGTGCCTCTGCTATGGCCCGGATATTTTTTGGCCTCTCAACCTTTTGCAGGCGGCTCAATTCATCTCTTAGTTTTTCAAGCCCGGCCTTTGTAAAAGGAATTTTGTCCATATTATCTTCCTCATTTAGTAGTTAAGGTTTTAAACTCTATTTCTTCATGTTTTCCCATTCAATATTTCACGCCTTGGCGTGATTGGACGTTCGACCTGCCCGCAATGCCTTTGGGTCGTCTTGGTAGAATGTCCTTGTGTCTTGGCCCGGTGTCAATGATCATTCCACCATCCTTTGTGATGCATGGCAGGCGGGTGTTCGATGTTCATTTTTTTCAGCCCGTCCTGGGCAAAAACAACTTAGCGCTTATGCGCTCATACCCCCAGCCCGAGGGCCGCGCCTACCTGGCTTATAACAAGGGCAACAAAATAGGCGGCAACCAGATTAAAGGCGATGGAAAACCCTGCCCATTTCCACGAACTTTCCCTTCGGATCATGATTACAGTCACAATACAGGGAACGTATAGCATAGTAAAAATGATAAGGGTAAAGGCCAGCAATGGGTTCCAATCGGGATTGTTCCTGAGTCTTTCAGACAGGGAACCGGCTTCATCCGGATCCACATCGCCTAACGAATATGCAGTCCCTAAGGTGGAGATGACAACTTCCTTGGCAGCAAATCCTCCCACAAGGGCAATATTTGTTCGATAGTCAAAACCCAGGGGCCTTGTAATGGTCTCCAACCGTTGGCCAAGCCACCCGGCAATGGTGCCTTTCAGGGCAGACTGCTGTTCCTGGACGTCAATATAGGTCATGTCGCGTTTATAACTGATATAGCGCGAGGCCGCGGCTAAGTGGTCGCCGTCTATTTCCTGTTTTGTAAATTTTATGCTTTCGAGAAAAAAAGTTGCCTTGACTAAAGAAAATAAAGACCGTTTGTCGAAATCTGCAAGAGAAACATTTTCGTTTTCTTTTGTGGCCTGCAAAAACAAGTCGTAAAGTCCGTTAAGATCCGCAAGTTCCTTTTCGTTCTTCACCCATTCCATGACATCCGGCGAAGCCAGGAAAGACTGGGTGAGATTTTTACGCTGATCCTCAAAAGATTTTATCTGATTTTCGGAGGGCCCTGGGAATGTCATCATCACCCACAGGATGATAGAAAACCCCAGGATTACTGTTCCAGCCTTCTTGATGTATTGCCATGTTCTTTCCCAGGTATGGATCAAGAGCCCCCTGAGGGTAGGCATACGGTAGGGAGGGAGTTCCATCACAAAGGGCGTCTTGGGACCTTTGAGAACCGTGGCGCGAATGAATTTAGCGGCTAACAACGCAAAGCCCCAGGAAAGGAGGGTAAGGTAAAACATCATCCGGGCCTTGTGTTCGGAGAAAAAGGCGCCAATAAGCACAGCATATACGGGTAATTTGGCTCCGCAGTTCATGAATGGGACCACGAGAAGGGTGGCGATCCTTTCCTTGGGATCTCTCAATGTCCTTGCAGCCATAATGCCTGGAACGGCACACCCCCCTGATATCCCGCCGCTTACGATAAGGGCCATAACTGAATTTCCGTGAAGTCCGAACCAGCGTAAGACTCTGTCCAGCATATAGGCGACCCTCGCCATGTATCCGGAGTCCTCCATAATAGCGATGGCGAAGAACATGAACATGATGAGAGGAACAAACCCCAAGACCCCGCCCACGCCATCTATGACCCCTGAGACGATCAGTGACTGCAGGTATCCCGGTGCAATTACAGACGAGGCCACATCTTTAAGGCCATCAAAGAATGCCTCAAACCACCCGACAGGCGCCTCACTCGCTGAGAAGGTG
>JBDRPB010000153.1:0-4193 GCA_043809485.1 Pseudomonadota bacterium
TTTACCCTGCGTCAGAAGTCAACCGAAATCTCTAATTGTCACTTTGTCTTTTTTGTCCCTTTGGAGCCTTGGATTCTATCATTGGGAAGATGATCTGATTTCCATCAATTCTTTGGCCTGATCTTTGAAGTGATCTATTTAGTGTCTGTCCATAAATTGCGTAATCATCTTTCTTTGTCATTCCCGTGAAAACGGAAATCCAGTGTTTTCAATACATTCTGGATACCCGCCTTCACGGGTATGACGAACAAACTGAATTTATAAACAGACTCTATTTATAAGCGGCGGGTTGGCGGTTCAAATGCGGCCGCGCGCCCCAGTATCCTCAAGGGCAAAACTCAAAGATTGGTCACCTGGAAGAGATAAGTGTCAATTTTCAACTACGTCTCCTCCGTTTTGGATTTGTCAATTTATTGCAGGTTCAGCCTTTGTTGCTAAAATTCTTCGGCGACTTGGCAGGCGATGAGTGGACCATTGCAACCGGCAGGGTTATTGACGATGACTATATGAAATTGATCAATCGGTTTTCAACGAGTCGAAATGCCTCTTGAGGATCGTAAGCGATTCCAGGCCTTAATAGTCCATCCGTGTCACGTAAGAAATTTCTGTTCTTCATCTTATCCTGAAGGTTCTTTCGGAACTCTTCCTGAGTTACATGATCTCCGCCGGCTTCCATATAACGTTGAAAGACCCTGACAATCGCCTCATTGTCCGCCTGTCCGTCCGTCAGTCCAATCCATAAATCGAAAAGGTCACGTCCTTTGCGCCGCTGATACAAAGCGCGCAACTTGGTACCGAGAAGCTCTTCTAAGGAATAAGTGCTCAATTCACAAACACCTGAGAACCAATTTGATTGGACGGAATAGGATCGCTTTTCGATTCCCATTACAGAAAAATGTTCACGAGTATTTATTTCAATCTTCAACCGTAATCGCACCACTGGGGGAATTTCAGATGAAAAACGATAATTTAAAACAACACTATCCTCCTTCAAATCACGGGTGGGAATACCCAACAGTGGGTCAATCAGGAGTCTAATCTCATCGAGAATTACTCCAATCGACCCTGATTGGATCTGCACGAAGTCAATATCTTCCGAATACCGCCAGGCTGAAGGAAAATGCAGCTTATACAGGGCAGTCCCTCCACGGAAGGCAAGATTTCCCCCCAACGTGGTATTAGAAAACACTTCAACAAGCACACGCGAAAGCATGAGGTCCTGTTCCTCCTGCGAATCGGCTAACCACGGAGCAACCGATCGCCAGGCCACAATACTGGCACGCGGTATCACAGGTCACCTTCTAAATCAGTATTGACAAGGATAATCCATTTCGGATCCCGCAGAGAGCCTTTTCGGGAAATTCCGGGTTGAAGAGGGGCAGGTCGTGGATGATGTGAAGAGACCCATTCCTCCAGTGGGGAGGCTAAACTTCCATGTCCAATCTTTTCCAGGAGATAACCCAGCCTTTGAACGGGAGCGATACTCTTTTCAGCTGCCATCGCACGAACCAACGCATCGGGTTTAAGAAATTCTGCAAGTTCCTGCAATACGGTAACAACCCTACTCAATCCGCCAATCCGTGCCTCATAAGCCACCAGATCGATGGCCGTGCTTCCCGGATCAGAGACCCGAATGAAACCGGTTGAGGTCTTTGTTTCAACGACAGGCGTTGACAAGAGATGGGCCTTCTTAAAGAACCGGATGGACAGATTTCCAATCCGAATATCACGCTGAGATCGAGGAATAACAACATGAAACTCCTGGGGTTGTTGATGGGCTGCTCCGTGAATGGCAGCCGCGCTCAGGAGCCCCACGTAATAATCCAGTTTCATGAACTGCATCAAGTCCCTGATAAACCATTCCGGCGGAAGGATACCTCTTGCCCGGTATTCGAGGGGGACAACGACATAAAAACCCCTATGAACAAGCACGATGCTCTTCTTTTTGGAAAGTCGCTCCAAGGATTTCTTGAGCGCCAAACCGGATAAAGACAAAGCTTTCTGTGCCTCATCACGGGTAAAGGTATACCTCCCCATGCTCTGCAAATCCGCAACGTAATCAGCCAGTATGTTATATTTCACGCTCGCCACCTATTGAATCACATGTGAAAAGCCTTTAAATCTTCTAATTGCAAAAAGTACCGCAAACTGTCTCTTTTTGCAGTTTAAAGGATTTTGAATTATTTTTCAATATAACCATATAACCATGTTTGACGCCTAACTTTCTTGAGCTTTTTCTATGGCTTCTCGCTTATCTTTCAGAGTCAGATCCCTAGGGGGGTAGCAAGGGGATTTTTCCATAGCTCCTTGTCCTCATAGCTCATCCGGAGAGAAGTGATTAGACTGACAATACCCTGCCCTCCTAAGCAAACAGAAAGTAGATACCAACATTTAATCTCACTACGTTGCGAAGGGAAAATCCCTTTGTTTTGGTCCGTCCTTTTTAGACCAGATGGTCCTTTGGTTCTATGTTGCGGCAGCGCTGATCAATCTGGTGGACGATCCTGGTAATCATCACGTCTGACAGAACGGCTTTATGTTTGGAAGTGATATACGTACGGATTTCCTTTGGATTGAGCACTGGAATCCCCTCTGGCTTGACTCTCTTCACATACCACCCGGGCAAGGTGACAATAGGTTCGACGCTAACCTTCTCACCAACGGCGCTGGTTAGCCATTTTCCCAGCCATGATGCTTAATCCTTAGCTTGCGTAAGGGCATTTACGTCGTATCCATTTGGAAAGCTCAGTCTGTTTCCATCATACGTGACCTCTACAGAGGATTTGCCACGATCTGCTTTCCTTTTCGATCTGGTCTTCGTCTCCACAGCAAAGACCCCGGCTGGCCCAACAAGGATGTGATCAATATTGAATTTGTCGGCAGGGAAATCGTGATAGACATGATAGCCATTGAACATCAATTTATTGAGTTCCTCTGCAACAGCGAGTTCGCCATCTAATCCCAACCTTAAATCCCGCCTTTCGGACAACAGCCTGAATATCTTCACCATATAATAGACAATGAAACACCCCCATATGATAATTCCTACCACTATCGAAGAAGATCCAATCGCTTTTCCGGATACTATCGCTGGTGCAAGGAAGACTCCAATGATTAGCGAAGGCACTAAAGCCACCATGAACAAGGCTTCGTTAAGTGTACTACTGATTTCCTCGATCCTGACCCTAAGGGATTCTCCCGGTGGTCTCAAGAGCTCTCGTGTCAAAGGAGACCTCAACCCTTTCCGCTTCCTGTACCATCGGTATATGTATAAAAGGCCAAGCACCAATAACAACGGACCCAAGAAAGCGATAACGGGGAAAAAGATAGTTAGATGGTTCATATTCTCACAAAACAAGTTTAGTTCAAGGTGTTTAATGAGTTAAAAAATGCGATGTTCACCTGCTTAAAGAACATGACTGAAAACCTCAGTCAGACGTTACGGTCTTCCTTTGGAGTTTAAGCTTTGAACCCTGTGACCCATTAACTCGTTCACTCTTTTTTTATTTAATCCACATTCCGAAATCCGAATTAAGGATGGCCAACTTCTTATGGATGACACCAAATCGCAATATCCCAAGCCTGACCCCGCGCTTCATGACCCCGCGCTTCATAGATTCGATAATCATTCTTCGCGCCTCCTCCCATGAAGAATCAGAAACAGGGCAAATCTTTTCTCCAGTTTAAGCCAAATACAAGTCCCCTTTTTCCCAATTTTCCATTGTTATTTTAGTTTGATCCGACCCACCATTTGTCTGTTCATCTGGGCCAGCATTACGATATCTTCATCAAGACCCTGTCGGTATAATTCAAGCCTTTCGTTTTCCTTCAAATCGTTGGTATTCACTGAATTCACTTTAAAAGGGAAAAGTGAAGGGGCTTGGGCAATTGATTTCAGGGATCCAGAGGCTGAATTACTTGAAATCAATACTGACTCGATGAGCCATGCCACAAGTTTTCTATCTGTTGCAGGGCGTGGAGAGATTCCCTCATAATTTCCTCTTTTCGCGCTCCGCTCAAGTACTTTCCAATCAACAAAAGAAGAAAGGATGCGCCTTGCAGCCCGTGCAACTGTCTCCCTTTCGCCAAGCTGTTCCCGGATACGCCTTTGGATTTGGGCCAAGGTAAAGGACTCCTGCAAGCGTATGAGTCGCCCGACTTGTTCTGCAACATTTGCAAAAAAGGGATAAACA
>JBDRPB010000154.1:0-3296 GCA_043809485.1 Pseudomonadota bacterium
ACAATCAATCCGATGATGATTTTACCTCCGTCATACATCCTCTTCATCCTCCATTCCAGGAAGGGGTTCGCCACGCAGGTCTGTGGTCCTTTTCTTCTCCCCCTCGAAAACCAGGGCGTTTGCTACCAGCTCGTGAACTCCGGTGACATCAACCTCAGGAACCCAATATTCCATTAGATTAGGCAAAACAGCCCTGTCAATTGCACAGATGCAGGCAAGCATATTGACGTCATGCTTCTCATGAACGAATTTTACTGCATTTGCCCTGGGGAGCCCTCCGCGCATCCTCGACTCCATATTTTCTCCCGCATTAAGCCCTGCCCCGCACCCGCAGCAGAAGGTCTGTTCCCTGATAGTGCCGGGGGGCATTTCATAAAAATTATTGCATACATTCTTAATCACATACCTGGGCTCCTCAAAAAACCCCATGCCACGGGCGGTGTTACAGGAGTCATGAAATGTGACCTTTAGATTGTCATTCCGGCTCGGATCCAGTTTCAATTTATTGTTTTTGATCAGGTCCGCGGTAAATTCTATGATATGGGTCATCTTTGTAGTCTTTGCATTCTCGAACCTGGTGCCCGTAATAGGGGAAACCGGCTCTTCAAGGAAATCAGGGGGCCCATTAAAGGTGTCCATATACTGATTAAGGACCCTCCACATGTGACCACACTCACCTCCCAGTATCCACTTCACCCCCAACCTCTTGGCCTCGGCGTACATCTTGGCGTTCAGTCTTTTTGCCATCTCATGGGATGTGAAATAACCAAAGTTGCCCCCTTCTGACGCATAAGTACTCCAGGTTATGTCAAGGCCAAGACCTTTAAGATAATGGAAGAGCATCATATAGCCCATACAGGTAAATGTGCCCGGGTCAGCGAAAACATCGCCGGAAGGTGTAATAAACAGGATTTCAGCGCCCTTCCTGTTTAAGTCCTGCTCCATCCTGAGGCCTGTTATGTCCTCAATTTCATCCGTAAAAAAGTCGAGCATATCCTTATACGCATGTGGTTGGATTCCGAGGTGATTTCCTGTGCGGTAGCAATTGGCCACTGGCGCGGCAATCCAGTCAATATTGAGGCCCACCAGGTTAGTAAGCTCCCTCCCCATGATAGTGATTTCGGCCATATCGATCCCATAAGGGCAGAAAAGCGAACAGCGGCGGCATTCGGTACACTGGTAGAGGTAGTACCATAACTCTTTTAGCGCATCTTCAGTAAGTTCCCTTGCGCCTGCAAGTCTTCCTAAAAGCTTTCCTCCAACAGTAAACTTCTTCCTGTATACCGATCTGAGGAGCTCAGCCCTCATAACGGGCATATTCTTAGGGTCGCCGGAACCAATGAAGAAATGGCATTTGTCAGCACAGGCCCCACATCTAACACAGATATCCATGAAGAGCTTGAACGATCGAAATCTGTCCAGCCGATCCTTAAAACCCTCATGGATGATATCCTCCCAGTTCTCTGGCAATTTCCAGTCGTCATCAAACGGACTCCATTCTCTCGGGTTCGGAAGGCCAACATATTTGAGGTCTTTTGGCTTTGAGCCATAGCAGGCAATGCCCGGTCTGATCTCGGGCTGCGTATCCATCCACCCCCTGAATACAGGAGGTGTATGATCGATCTTTGCTAATTCATCCGGTTTTGGTGTATCCGCCATACTTACTCCTTTTACTCTTCTTTTGGTTCTTCTTTTGGTTCAATCTGTTTTTCTACCGGGAGCCCAACTTCTATCATTCGCTCTCTGAATTCGTCCTCATATTCATCGTAAGTATGCGTTTGAACGGGATAATCCCAGGGATTAACATGCCTGACAAAACGGTTGTTATTGGACAGGTTTCTGGTGGGGCTTAAAAATACGCCAGCAAAATGCATCAATTTGCTGAATGGGAAATACGCAATAAGAACGCTCAGGATAAAGAGATGGATGTAGAAAATCACACCAATCCCTTCAGGCACAGTCGGGCTAAATTTGAAAAGGCCTATGGCCAGTTCCTTTACCGCCGTAATGTCCACCCTGAGAAAATACCTCATGAGCACTCCGGTCAAGCCCAGAGCAAGGATCAAAAACAACGGAAAATAGTCTGCAGGAAGTGAGATATACCGCACCTGCGGTATGTAGAGCCTTCTAAGAAACAGGTAGGTCACGGCCGCTAACATAAGAAGATCAGAAATGTATACGCAAGGGACACCCAGACCATTGAAGGGCAAAACGCCTAATTGTAAAAACCCGTCAAGGTTATCAAGCAGGTGAACAAAGCTGGGGATGGGCTCCATAAAAAACCTGAAGTGTCTTAGGAAAATAACAAGGAAAGCCCAGTGAAAGGCCAGTGCCGCCAACCAGAGCCACTTTTCCCATTCATAGTCTACTTTTGGGCCCCCATCGGTGCTTCTGTACTCCAATCTGGTATTCCTGAATAATGACCGGAACAGGAGCACTTCAAGAATCATCCTGATAATAACTCCACCAGTACCCCTTGGATTATCAATAGGATTTGACTTGATCCATGGAAAAGACCACTCCTGTCCCGCAGTGGTAGGGATTCTGAATGGGACCGGCGATTTTCCCCAATCTATGACCCTGACAATAATCCCAATAAAAAAGGTGGCCATAGCGGCATATGGAACAATGATCCCGAAAAGGACCCGCAAGTCCAATGCCCAAACGCCCACCCAGGGGATTAGAACAAGCGCGGAAACTGCAAAGCCGGAAAACAGGATGCTGATGATGAAGTTCATAAATGGCTACCTCTCTTCAAATTACACTACCGGTGAACTTAGGGACTTCGCCCCAATTGGAATGTTGGAATACTGGAATGCTGGAATAATGGGAGTCACTGCATAGGGCAAAGAGAAAAAACCCCATGCCCTATGCGCCATGCTCTCAGCGCATTTCCATTCCATGTACGAGGCAGAAACTCAGGCCTCAAAAAAAGCTTTATTTTTAATAAGTTGCACAAATTCCGAGAAGTTTAACTGTCTCAAAGTTCCGGTTCTTGCTCCGGTATCTCAAATGTCAAATTTGCTCTCTTTAACAACCTGCCTAACTGATTCTTAACTTCATTGACCCGGATTTCATAAATCTTCTGGCGGCACTGCGAGTAAATATCGAATGCCAGCAGGGCTATGTCATCTATTCTGTTTTCAAAGGCCTGGAGTTCACCGGAAAGTCCGTTGATCGGGGCTTTCGACTCCAACATTTCCCTTACAAGTTTTTTCAGTTGGAGTACAAAGCCAATGGCCTGGGAAGGTTTAAAGTCCTGAATCGACCTGATTCTAATTATATTTTCAAGGCAT
>JBDRPB010000155.1:0-9966 GCA_043809485.1 Pseudomonadota bacterium
AAAAGGCTAAAATCTGAAGTAGTTGAAAAAAATGAATACGCTAAAGAAAAAGCCGGGACTTGCGGGACGTACATTAGTTTATAAGTTGACGTGGTAATTGAACTGAAGAACGTAGTTGACCCCAGTTAAATAAAAGCAAACATGATTTCACCCCCAGTACCATCTGCCGGAGCTACGGGGCAGGCAGGGCAGGCTATGTTGAACCGCAATAGCGAGCGTATTCCCCGTAGCTTGCTGCGGGGTTAGTGAGCGAATCTAAAAATGGCTAACTTCCTTACGGTCGAAGATTCCCTGTAGCTCTTGCTACAGAGTTCTTCAATAATTGTAAGAGGATAAAGGGGAAAGTGCAGCATATGGGCATCGCCGGCGCAGACGTTGGTCAAGACGGTTAATGTCGATATTCCTCTTGGGTATAGTCGTGAATATCTGCAAATGTTGAAGGAACTGTAATGAAAAAAAGGGAATTAAAAGAACTTATTGAACAAGGAGAGGGTTATTTTGTCGAATTTAAAGAACAGATTGGGGTAAGTCTCGATAAAGAAATGGTTGCTTTTGCGAACGCCTCTGGGGGAAAGATTGTCATAGGCGTGGCGGATAGTGATAAAATTATCGGGTGTACAACCGACAACACGGTGCGTTCTAAAATTCAGGATATTGCCACTAACTGTGATCCCCGGATTTTGATACATATCGAAACAGTGCGGTACAAAGGCGTAAAACTGCTTGTTGTTTCAGTAGAGGAAAGTCTTGATAAGCCTGTGCGTTGCTCAAAGGGTTTCTTTCTAAGAGAGGGTCCTAATTCTCAAAAGTTGACAAGAAATGAAATATTAGCGCTTGCTGCGGGAGCTGGAAAATTTAAGTTTGATATGCAACCATGCATAAGTTTCAATTATCCTGAGGAATTCGAAGACACAAAATGGCGCCATTTTTTAGATAAAACAGGAATTACTGCTTCTGAAAACAGCGAAGATTTACTGACAAATTTAGGTTTTGCGGAAGATAAAGCAGGGTTTCGGATTACAAATGCCGGAGCACTTTTTTTCGGCAGGGATATTGAATCTTATATTCGTCACAACTTTATTACCTGTGTGCTTTTTAAAGGTACTACCAAACCGAAGATACTTGATAGGAAGGACTTCAAGTCTGATCTTTTTTCTAACTATAACGATGCGTTTCGATTTCTGCAGCAGCATCTCAGATTTGAATACATCATAAAAGATGGCGGCCCGCGAAAAGAGATTTCGGAAATTCCCCTTGAAGTTTTACGGGAGGGGCTTGTTAATGCAATTGTCCATCGAGATTATTATGAGGAAGGCGCTGGCATCCTTGTTGAAATCTATGACAACCGAGTGGAAATAATCAATCCAGGCCGCCTTCTTTTTGACAAAAGTAAGTTTGGAAAGTTGAGTGTGGCGCGAAATCCTATAATATTTGATGCCTTTTATCGACTTGGTATTACTGAAAAAATCGGCTCCGGTATCGCCAGGATGCGCGAAGCTATGGCCGAAAGGGGTATTGAAATTACGTTCGATACAGAGGACTTTTTTATTGCAACCTTAACAAGGCCGGAAACCATACAAAAAGAAGTCACCGATCAAGTTACCGATCAAGTTACCGATCAAGTCACCGACCAAGTAAAAAAATTGCTGAGAGCCTTGAAAACAGGGGAGAAGAGTGGCAAAGAACTGATCAAGGAATTGAAACTGAAACACAAGCCGACATTCAGAATGAATTATCTCAAACCTGCAATCGAAGCTGGCTTGATTGAACTGACCATCCCCGAAAAGCCAAAAAGTCGTTTTCAGAAATACCGACCTACAAAAAAAGGG
This sequence comes from Pseudomonadota bacterium, assembly GCA_043809485.1. Lineage (GTDB taxonomy): Bacteria > Desulfobacterota > DSM-4660 > Desulfatiglandales > Desulfatiglandaceae > 4484-190-2. The sequence continues at coordinate 1,830 of JBDRPB010000155.1, forward strand.
CACAAGATATTGAGGATCAAGACTGAAAAAATAGGATGAAATGTCGAGCATTACAAGCAGGCATCTCCCGCGCAAACGTTGGTCAATACGGTCAATGTGGGGAGGACATGCGGGACGTATTAAGGAATATTAAATATTCAAAAGAAAAAGAGATTATTAAACGAGTTGGCGGTGCCAAAGGCGGGCATTGGGAAGTTATCATAAAAAAGTGAGATAAATATGAGCAAAAATAGGGTAAAGTCGAAACCGCAGGGATAAACCGCCATAGAGTTGGGGATTAAAGAGCCCGGGAAAATGGTGTCCAAATCTTGAGTTGTAAATAGCGTAATATTGGAAGGCGGCCATGACCGAGCATAATGGTAAAGAGCCCGCCTTTGAGCTTAGAGACGAAGCTTTAAGAGTTGCTTAAATTCAAGGAGGCATTTTATATGTGGTCCAAGTTGGCATTGCAGACCGATCTTTATCAGCTCACCATGGTGGGTGGATATGTCTTAGAGGGAAAGAAGGACCAGTGGGCTAATTTCGACTATTTTTTCCGTAGTATCCCTGATGAAGGGGGTTACTGTGTACTGGCTGGCCTGGAAGATATAATTGACTACATACGGCAACTTCAGTTCACCCAGGAAGACCTATCCTATCTCGAGGGGCTGGGAATATTTCCCAAGAAGGTCCTGGCATATTTGGAAAGTTTCAAATTTACCGGGGACCTTTGGGCCATTCCCGAGGGAACTGTGGTCTTCCCCCATGAACCCCTGATCCGGGTGACCGCACCGTTGCCCGAGGCCCAGCTAATAGAAAGCACAGTGCTTAATGTGATGAATTTTCAGACGCTCATCGCCACCAAAGCGGCCCGTGTTTGTTGGGCGGCCAACGGGGATCCCGTGATCGATTTCGGCCTGCGAAGGGCCCACGGTCCCGATGGTGCTTTGATGGCATCCCGTGCCGCTTACATCGGAGGCGTGGATGGTACCTCAAATGTCCTTGCAGGCCGCCTCTATGGCATACCTGTGCGGGGGACCCACGCCCACTCCTGGGTGGAGAGCTTCCCACATGAGTTGGATGCCTTCCGCGCTTACTCAGAAGTCTACCCAAATTCATGTCTCCTTCTGGTCGATACCTACGATACCCTCCGCAGTGGGGTTCCGCATGCCATCCAGGTGGGGCAGGAGCTAAGGGAAAAAGGCCATGAACTCTGGGGGATCCGCCTGGACAGCGGCGATCTGGCTTATCTTAGTAAAGAAGCCCGGCGCATGCTGGACGAGGCAGGCTTTCCGGATGCAGCCATCGTGGCCTCCAGCGATCTTGACGAATGGATCATAGAGAGCCTCAAGCGGCAGGGAGCACGTGTGGATGTATGGGGAGTGGGCACACGGCTGGTCACCTCATTCTCGTGCCCTGCCCTGGGGGGGGTCTATAAGCTTACAGCCATGGATGATGGCGGGGAGCATATGACACCCAAGATCAAGCGATCAGACAACCCCGAAAAAATCACCAATCCCGGTCCCAAGAAGGTGGTAAGAATGTACGATCAGAGTGGACGGATGCGAGGGGATGTGCTGTTCCTGAATGAAGAGCCAATTCCCACGGGACGTCCCCTTCGGGCATACCACCCCATGTTTCATCATGTTTTCAAGACCTATCCCAGGCGCTTCAAGAAACAGGAGCTCATGGTCCCAATATTTCAGAAGGGCAAGTTGGTTTACCAGAGTCCTCCTGTCCATGCGATCAGGGAACACACCCTGAAAAATCTGAAGCAACTGGATGCTGCGTACAAACGTTTCCGAAACCCACATACCTATCACGTGAGTCTCAGTCCTGCTTTGTTCAGAATCAAACAGCGCCTGCTGCGCCAGGCCGCGAAAACAGAAATGGTGGGCCCGGAATCCTAAGCTTGACCATCAGATCGGTAATTTTCCCTGTCTCCGTTAAAGACGGAAGGATAGACCGTTATAAAGCGGATCCGATCACCATATTATTCTCCACACTCTCCGTACGCACGGGAATAATCCGGTTTCTTGAATCTTCAGACGAGGGAAAAAGGACCGGCAGGTAGTTATCGCTCAGACCCTTCATTATCTTCCTTTCTTTTAAATGCCACCTCTCGGCGAGCACCTGAAACTCTTTTCCCAAACAATCATGGTAAAACGAGGTCCTTTTTTTCAGACCGATGTCTCTTAACTTTTCAGCCCTTTCTTTTATAACACCTGGATCAATCTGGCCATCAAAGGACGCAGCAGCCGTTCCCTGCCGGCGCGAAAAAGGAAATACATGGAGATAGGATACAGGCAAATCTTTGATAAGGGCACACGTGTTTTCATGTGCAACAATATCTTCTCCCGGAAATCCAGCCATGACATCAACACCGATTGCTGCAAGGGGGATTCTGTCATGAATAGATTCGATAAGTTCAGCAAACTCTCGTGTGGTGTAGTGTCGATTCATTCTTCTCAAAATCCCGTCATCTCCGCTCTGGAGAGGGATATGAAAATGCCGGCAGAGCCACGGTTCGCCGGCTAACATTTCCATAAGACCTGCGTCTATTTCATTTGGTTCAAGGGAGCTAAGCCTTAAACGCACGGGGAACGCTTCTTTCCCGATAGAGTAAAGCAACTTTTTTAGGTTCATTTCCCCTTCCAAATCAACACCGTACTTCCCGAGATGAATGCCTGTAAGCACAATCTCTTTGTAACCCTGATCGGTGAGAGACTCGACCATGGACAGGACGTTCTCAGGAGCAAGGCTTCTATAGGGCCCCCTTGCGAAGGCGACAATGCAAAAACTGCAAAATGACTGGCACCCATCCTGGATCTTTAAATAGGCCCTGGTTCGATCGGGAAAACTTTTTATCCGAAGAAAATCAAAGGGCATCCCGGGCTTAAAATCATTTAAAGCAGTCATTTGCTGCCGTGAATCTGCCAGCGTCAGGAGAAGTTCCGGGATTTTTCCCTTAACAGTGTTGTCAGCAATAAGCCCGATTCCTTCTATTTGGCGAAGTTCGTCCGGAAAAACCTGTGCGTAACAACCAATAGCAGCAACTATCTCTTTTGGGTTCCCACGAATGGCCTTTCGGATCTCCTGCCTCGACTGGTGGCCAGCCTTTTGAGTAACGATGCACGTGTTGACAACCGAAACATCAGCCCTCTCCCCATTGACTGCCTGGTGCCATCCAGCACGAGCCAATGCGTCCTTCAAATAAGCGGATTCATACTGGTTCACCTTACAGCCAAGGGTAATGATTTTGAATGATTTCCCCATAACTGCAACAGAGCGTTCCGGGACCCTCATTTCCTTATCCACCCACCCCCCAGTACTCGCTCTCCCTCATAACAGACAAGCGCCTGACCGGGGGTAACAGCCCATTGGGGCTCATCAAAAATAAACTCCACCTTATCTGAAGAAATGACCTCAAGATGACCCGGTGCAGGTCTGTGCCGGTAACGTATCTGGGCCTGCGCCTCCATAACTCTTCGAGCAGGCACCTCTCCTATCCAGCTGAATCCATGCGCCTCCAACCTTGTTAAGTAAAGAGTCTCTTTTCTTCCCACAACCACCTCATTTGCCCCCGGCCTGATTTCCTTCACATAATATGGACGAGACGAAGCGATCCCAAGTCCCTGTCTCTGACCAATAGTATACCTGAAGGCTCCGATGTGCTGCCCGAGCACCTCACTACGATTATTGATAATATTTCCGGGCTCGTTCACCCCAGGGCCCCTTTGATTCTCAATAAAGGGACGATAGTCATTCTCCGGAATAAAACAAATCTCCTGACTTTCGGGAACAGAGTGAACAGGCAGCTCCATCTTCAGTGCCTGTTTTCGCACCTCGTCTTTGGTTGTCTCGCCCAATGGGAAAACGGCCTTTGATAAAAAAGACTGGTTGAGACGGTGCAGAAAATAGGATTGATCCTTACGTCTGTCCTTTCCCCTCAGCAGCTCGAAATACTGGCTTTCATCTCTTTTCCTGATCCTTACATAGTGGCCTGTGGCGATGTAATCAATTTCGTGCTGCTTTGCATAGTCAATAAGACATTTAAACTTTATCTTTTGATTACACACCACACAGGGGTTGGGGGTGAGTCCCTTCAAATAGGCATCGATAAACGGGGCAATCACGCGCTGGTGAAAAATCTCTCTCAGGTCCAATACCTCTAAGGGGATCTCTAAATGCTCGCCAACCTGCTTAACGGCAGAGGTTTTAGCATCTGTCCTTGAAAGGGAGTCTGACAGGAGAAAATGGAGTCCATAGACCTTCCACCCTGCTATTCTCAAAGAGGCAGCGGCCACAGCACTATCCACTCCTCCGCTAAGGGCGACCACCACTGATGTAGGCTTTTTTCTCATCCCATAATTGAGGTTGAGGAGGGAGTTGTTTGAGGTTCTTTCTCCAGTCACATATTGTTTTGCCTCTCCAACTGATGTCGGTTCATGTCGATATCACAAATTCATTCAAAGTTCAAGTTTCATTTCTGTTTTGTATACAATTGAAAGTGTTGCCCCTATAAGGATTGACTCGTGTTGAATTTACACTAACGTTGCAGACCTGTACCGAGGAAAAACGCGCCAGAGTGCGCCTTCTCATTTTCTGAACTGGAAGCGTATGGCACTTAAACTTGACACACAAGCCTAATTTTCCTATATTCAATCCCGTAAAAGATAAGTTTTCATAATTCAAAATTCATAGTTCGATATTCGATATTCAGACTCAATCTAATGACACTATGACCATCTCCTTTCACAAACAATGGCTTGACGAGCGTTGGCCTGTGTGGGCCGCAAATGTACTGAAATTCCTATCAAGCTTAGTTCGGACAGAGCTTATCGGGGTGGAGCAGGGTCAGGGTCTTGTTTGCGGCATTGCCCACTGGCATGGAGATGAGCTGGCGCTTGTGTCCCGCTTTGGCAATTTAGGTCTTACTATCCTGGTGAGCCATTCCAAGGACGGTGAGATAATGGCAAGGGCGACACGGTCCCTGGGCTATAGGGTGACACGAGGCTCCTCCACACGAGGGGCAGTCGGAGCCCTCCTGGCGTTGATAAAAGCGGTGAGGGACGGGCATAACGTGGTCCTGGCAGTGGATGGCCCTAAAGGCCCCCGCGGCGTTTGTAAGCCAGGCATCGTTCGGGTGGTCCAAAAAGCGGGCGTGCCTCTCTTTCCGGTAGGAGTGGCATCAACGCGCAGGTTTGTGTTTAAAAGGACGTGGAACCAGGTGTATCTCCCCCTCCCCTTCTCCCGCCAGGTAATCTTTATAGATAAGCCGATTTACTTCCCGAAAAAAGCCAGCCCAGAGGAGATGGATCGCCACTGCCGCAGAGTAGAAGAGGGCTTGCGGGCCGCCCATAAGAAGGCAAAGAGTGCGCTTAAAAACCGGGCCTGAGCCACAAGGTCTGTCTTACTCCAGTCTGACACTGCATATGTTGTGGTTCCTTTTTCCTTGACTCACAAGAGCAATTCCCCTGTGTTCCCTCTCAAAAGACCTCCTATCACCCTGCCCCCAAAATGTGTAAATTTTTACCAACTAATAGAATTTGATAGTGTGAAATATTTTTCCCTGCCCCACACAATATCTTTCTTGTATTTTTTTGACCCGCCTGTAACCTATTGTATTTTCAATTAATTTAAAAAAATATATCACACTGTCTTGTTTTGCACAGTTCTTGCAGAGACAAGAAACATACAGAATATCAATTGGCACATAATGGAAGTGATCTGAATAGTGCCTGAACGAAAACTAGGAATTTTTTTCAAGATCAAGGAAGGCGAAAATTATAACCACAGGAATACAGTGAGTATTTCGAGGATTATAATTTGAGCCTGACGCAGAGATTGGGAAAAATAACAGTTTTCGGTCGGGCACTAAACATCTGTAGGGTCTTAAAGACCTTAGGTGATGGTCAATAAAAACTAAAGAAAAAATCTTTTTAAAAAAATTGTAACGCGTGATTCCCCTATAATTTGTTGTATCTTATTGATTTGGGGATGATAAGGAAATAGGAGGTAAACAGATTATGCCTAAGCTCTACATTCAAGATGAATCCGATAAAAAATACCGGGCCTTTGATTTAGAGGAAAAGACCATCTTCCTTGGCAGGTCAGCAACCAACGACATCCAAATCAAGGACTTGACAGTTTCCCGAAAGCACCTGAAGATCTATGCTGGCGGTGAGATGAACATATTCTTCATCGAGGATTTAAAAAGCACCAACGGCACATTCATTGGCGGTGATCTTATTGAACCGGGCGAGGCATTTCAGGTAGACGAAAGAGATACAATCACTATTGGAAATACCGTCCTGCGTCTGCAAGGGGTCCTTGCAAGTAGCCCTTTGAGTGAAAAGGATGCAAAAGCCCAGCACCTAAAGATTCACACAAATGAAAATAAGGGGTTACCCACAGAAGACGAACGACGGTCTACATCGCCAAAGGAACAGGAGTTCATTTCCAAGACATCTGAACTATTGAAGCAAACAGTTAATATCAATGAAATTCTTGAAAACGCCCTGAACTATCTCTTCGATGTTCTGCCGAGAATTAATAAAGCCGCCATTGTCCTGTTCGACAATCAAAAAGCGCAAGTCAAACAGGTGATTGCCAGATCGCGAGAGGGCAATGGCAATGGAACTGCCAGTTTCAGCAAGGCCCTGTTGAACCAGGTTGCACGGGATGGTAAAGCGATCAAGTTATCAAATGTAATTTATGAATCGCCAGCTGATAATTCAGATAAGGAGCAAAAATCCCAAACCAGATCTGTCCTGTGTGTCCCGATGATCCGCAATTCAAAGATCCGCGGTGGAATTTACGTGGACTCCAATCTCGGACTTCATGACGGATTCCGAAAGGAAGACCATTTGCTGCTTCACAGACTGAGCAGCCTTGTAGCGGCCACCATCGAAAAAGCCAGCTTGCTTCTGAACTAATAAACCTGCTTCCCATATAGATATCTGTCATGGTGGATGGAAGAATCGGTAGGGCCGTCTTGCTTATCACACAGTCCAATGAGTTTCTGAAGGGGATCCTCTTCCGCCATCTTGTCCTTTTGTTTAGTAATATATTTTTTAACGGCTCTGCGGATATGTTCAGATTCAGAAATCCTGGTTGTGATGGCAAGTCTTTTCAGTGCCCGATCACACTCTTCGTCAAGATAAATCTGTTTTCTTTTGAGATTTGCCATAACATATCTCCTTTTTGACGCATGATGTATACATTTCTATAATCAGGCAAGATTGTCAATACTTAAGTCTCAAATGATTTTTTAGCATTTAGGTCAAATCAAGATCGGAATTTCCTAATATGTAACCCATTTACTATCGGAATTTCCAGATTGACATATCGGAATACTTCCTATATTGTTTAGTCCATGTCTTGTAATCAAATCTTGTAATTTTTTCCATTAGGAACACATCTATGTATCAATTTTTTGGCTTTACCTGACGCACATCAAAAAATTCTACCCGGGTTCGGTAGGCAGGGCCAGGCCGAAAAATCAAGTCCCATCCTTTCAATATTTTATAATCACTATTTTCCACTCTTTTTCAGCCTGCCATATATGCCTTTGGACTTAAGAGCTTTACCTCAGTTTGAATGGAATGTTGTGGAAATGAAGTATTGGAGTGATGGGTTTCGCTGTTTTAACCTTATTGTGCATATTTCCCATTATATGCAAGCTATGTGTAATTAGTCACGCTTTCAGCGGGACTCAACCCACCCTACGACATGATTAATTTCAGCGAGTTACATCTAACCGCACAGGTCGAAACTTTTTAAAAGGCCTAAAGTAAAACATGAATGTCGGACAACATTATGCTCATCAAATAAAAAAAGGAGGAACTATATGGCGGTTTTAAAAAACTTTTTTGCAACCCGCTGGGGAATTATAAGTGTAGGAGCCTTTATCGGAGTTTTCGCTGCCCTCTTGCAGAAGTTGGGCAACCCCGGAAACATGGGCATCTGCGTGGCCTGCTTTGAGAGGGACATTGCAGGGGCTATTGGAATCCACCGTGCGGCTGTGGTCCAGTATATGCGCCCGGAGATTATTGGGTTTGTACTGGGCTCACTGATCGCAGCCTATCTTTTCAAGGAGTTCCGGCCCCGTGTGGGTTCTGCTCCCATTGTAAGATTCGTGCTGGGAGCCTTTGCA
>JBDRPB010000156.1:0-5351 GCA_043809485.1 Pseudomonadota bacterium
TTTTCTTTGAGTCGGGCTATGATAAGTTCGGTTTTTTCTTTGACAGACCATTGTTCAGGTTGGACTGTAAGTTTAGCACCGGGCAACCTTTGATCAACTATCCGTTTGAAGGCATCTATCAATTGGAAGAGGCTTACATCCAACTCAGGTTCTTCGCCGTTTACCCCATCCTGGAAATATGGGATTACCGTACGGGCAAAGACATCTCTGTCCAGAATTTCCCTTTCAGAAAAAGCTTCGGCGATTTCTTTAAATTGCATGTACTCCAGAAGTGGCCGCATAATCTCAGTACGGGGATCTTCCTCATCATCCTCTTCGTGTGAACCCGGTAGCAGCATCTTTGATTTTATGTGAATCAGTGTGGAGGCCATTATTAGAAAATCACCAGCCACATTAATGTTAAGGGTCTTCATCAACTCCATATATCCCAGGTACTGGTCGGTAATCGTAGCTATGGGTATGTCGAAAATATCCACTTCATTCTTGTTGATAAGGTGGAGTAACAGATCCAGCGGGCCTTCGAATATTTCCAGTTTAACTTCGTAATCCATAAGTGGTTTCTAAGATAAAGTTTTTGGAGTAATCAGGTATATAATCTTTAAAGTTATTCTATCGTTGTTGATGAGAGAAACTTGAAATTTGATACTTGAAACTCCAGAACCTCAAATAGCACAATAAACCTCCAAGTTTCCAGTTTCAAGTATCAGTGGTACCAAACGCATTACCCTTTAACCAATACGTGCAACTAAACCCCAGATTGTTTTCTATATTGTGTATAATCATATCTTTACCGCGTCTCTCACCTCTGCCATGGTCTCCCTGGCAACGGCCCTGGCCCGTATATTGCCTTGCTCTATGATTTCCCTGATCTTATTGATATCAGTCTCCAGTTCTTTCCTTTTGGCCCTCATCGGTTCGAGGCCTGTTTTTAGACTGGCGGCCATTAATTTTTTGCATTCCACACACCCGATACCGGCGGATCGGCATTCTTTATCAATCTTTGAAACTGTTTCAGGATCAGTATATATTTCATGAAACGAGAACACATTACAGATCTCCGGACGACCAGGATCATTTCTTCTGGCCCGCTGTGGGTCTGTGATCATCTGCCCAACCTTCGTGTCAATAACTCCATCAGTGTCTGTGAGGAATATGGCGTTATCATAACTCTTGCTCATTTTACGCCTGTCAATGCCGAGGATCTTTGATGTGGGAGTAAGCAGGAGATCAGGTATGGGGAAAACTTCTCCATAGAAGTGATTGAATCTACGGGCTATCTCCCTGGTCAATTCCACATGGGGGGCCTGGTCTTCGCCGACAGGAACTCCGTTGGCCTTGTACATGAGGATGTCAGCGGCCTGGAGAACAGGGTAGCCCAGAAAACCATAAGTATAGATGTCCCTCTGGGTGAGTTCACGGAGTTGCTCCTTATAGGTAGGATTTCTCTCCAGCCATGAAAGGGGTGTAATCATGGACAAAATTAAGTGAAGCTCTGCGTGCTCTTTTATGTGGGATTGAATGAAAAAAGGGGATATTTCCGGATCAAGCCCAACGGAAATCCAGTCCATTGCAATGTCATAGATGCTTTCCCCAATAATCTCCGGATTAGCGTATTCACTGGTCAGGGCATGCCAGTCTACTATGGCATAGAAGCATTCATATTCGTCCTGGAGCTTTTTCCAATTCAGGAGAGCCCCATGTACATGTCCAAGATGCATGCTTCCTGTGGGCCTCATTCCGCTCAAGATTCTCTTTTTTTTCATACCCTTCAACACCCCTTTGTATTGACGATTTTTGATTGACGATTGACGATTGTTAGTGTTGATGTGCCCGTAAAAAGTCATTTCGCCTGTCATTGCGAGCTTCCGGCCGGTAGGGGCCTACGCCCCGGAGGGCGAAGCAATCTTATTTGGTGTAACTACTTGAAATCAAGAAATTGCTTCGTCGCTTCACTCCTCGCAAGGACCGACCATAAGACTTTTTACAAAACCATCAATGTTCAAATGTTTCCTCTACAAACCTTATCTCATCCTCCTTTGTTTTTACCAAATCATTCAGCCGGGCTTCCAGCAGGCGATCAAATATTTCCTTGAAAAATGGTCCGGGTGAGAAACCCATTTTCAACAGATCTTTTCCCTTTAATTGAATGGCCGTTCCCTTGAGGTTTGTGAAATAGCTCGAAATAAGCCGTCTCACTTTTTCGCTGCCGGCTTTTGCCATGAGATATAGTAATGTCTCTGTATCATATGGGTGAAGCAATGTATACAAATGATAATTGTCTCCATCAAATTTGTATAGGATGTCCAGCAGGTCATTTGCATTTAACCTTTGGGATAGCATTGTGCGGTTTTCCAGTCCGACCATCCCCATCTTATCAGCCAGAGCGCTAAGGGTTTTCTTGTCAAGGGGCGAAGTAAGGCCGTGCCAATAAACCTTCCAGGGTTCAAAGGACTCCTCCAGGTAAAGCAGGTTGTACCAGACAATTACCTTTCTAACTTCTTCCAACAGGCCTTTAACGCCCCTGGTGAGTTGTACCTCGGGGAAGACAAACTGAAGCAAATCAAGTTCATCCATCCGTTCGATAGCCTTGATAGGGTCGGGCTCCCTGAGGATGAGTTTTAGTTCCAGAAAAAGCCTTCGGCCAGAAAGGTCTTTGAAACTATTGATTTTCACTGCATTCTTAATCAAGGCAAGGGTAAGCTTTCCGATTTTAAAACCGAATCGCTGTTCAAACCTGATAGCCCGGAGCACCCGTGTGGGATCTTCAACAAAGCTCAGGTTATGGAGGACTCGCAGTACCTTTTCCTTGATATCTCTTTGTCCACCAAAATAATCGATCAGTGTCCCGTAAAGCCGCTTGTTTAGCTTGATTGCGAGGGTGTTAATAGTAAAATCACGCCTGTAAAGATCCAGTTTCAGGGAGCTTGTTTCCACGTTGGGCGGTGCACCTGGGGATTCGTAATATTCCATTCTGGCAGTGGCCACATCCACCTTGAAACCATCAGGGAAAATAAGTACGGCAGTTCCGAACTTCCTGTGGCTCCTCACTCGCGCGCCATAATGCTCGGCAAATTCGTGGGCAAATTCAATGCCGTCGCCTTCAATGACAATGTCTACATCCAGATTTTCATGTTTCAGGAATACATCTCTCACAAGTCCACCAACGAGGTATGCGTTGTATCCTAACATATCGGCCACATGTCCAAGGTCTTTCAGAACACTAATGATCTTTCTCGGCAACCGTTCCTTTAGCAGGGCGGACATATTTTTCTTTCTCATAAATTGAGAGGTGTCTATGGAATCATAGAGGAATTCTGGAATCAGGGGATCGCCTACCAGGATATTGAGGAGGTCTGTTCGGGTAATCACTCCCAAAACTTTCCCATTATCTAAAACGGGAAGTATCCTCAGTTTATTTCTGATTATCAATTCCTGAACTTCATGGAGGGAGGCGTCCGGGCCGATAGCAGAAAATTCAATATTCATGTATTCTTTTACTTTGATGTCTCCAAGCCCAAAAAACACCGCTTTTTCTACGACTTGCCGTGTAATATAACCTTTAAGGACATCTGCGCCGTCCAGGACCAGCAGCACATTAATGTTGTACCTTGTCATCATATTGGCAGCTTTTTTGACGCTCTCCCCGGGAGAGATGTGAAGCACAGGGGAAGACATCATATCCATGGCTCTTTTTTTGTGATCTACCCGGCTCCGCAAAAGGGCCTGCAAAGACCTTTCTACCTGAATCAGGGTCCTGTTCTTTATGGTGGCGGATGCTGCCTGTGGATGCCCCCCTCCACCGAGGGCAAATGCTATCTCGGCCACATTTACATCCTTTATCCGGCTACGTGCCACAAGGTAGATCCTGCTCTCCATCTGGGCCAGGGCGAAAACAAGATTCAAATTCTCCATTTCCATGAATTTGTGTACAAGGACGGCAAAATCTCCCACATATTCGTCTCTAATAACCTTTGCAAAAACTACCTCCACACCATTGATAACCCGTTTTGTGGCCGATTGAGTGAGATCATTAAGTAGCCAAACCTGTTCGGTTGTAAGTTCTCTGGTGAGCATATCAGCGATGATATTATGATTCGCTCCCTGTTCGGTAAGCCATGCGGCCGCCTCATAATCTTCACCAGTAGTGGAAGAAAACGTGAAGGACCCTGTATCCTCATGGATCCCCAAACACATGACAGTGGCTTCATCAGGGGAAATGGCAATATTTTTTTCTCTGATCAGGCTGGTGAGCAGGGCGGTAGTAGAGCCGGTTTTACGGATAATCTCCATATCACCAGCAATATCATCCTCGGAATCGGGGTGATGGTCATAGATATGTATCTCTACATCATCCCTGTCAACCAGTTCAGCAAATTTACCGATGCGGTTCTTCTGCCGGGTGTCTACGAGGATCAGCCTCTTGATCCGGTCAAATTTGATTTGTTTCATCTTGGAGAAGTTGAAGAGGTATGATGTGGAGTGAAGAAAGAAATTTCGGAGGTTTTTTTCCTGGGACCCTGGAAAGACAAGACTCGCTCCGGGATAGAGTTTGCTTGCAGCAATCAAAGATGCCAAGGCGTCAAAATCTGCATTAATATGGGTTGTTATAACCTCCACAGATTCCTGCACGGGAAATTTTTTTGTTGTATGTTTTCTCTTTTGTTTTTTGTCCATAAACAAAAAAAGCCGGGCATTCCATCTGCGCCGGCTGGATCACAATAATGAAGTAAGAAGTTCCGCCTGCAGCGGATCGATTATAACCCCTTGACTTTTTCCTGGTTTTCTTGCTTTTTCTTGCAGTCAATGCACAGGGTGGTGACAGGTCTGGCCTTTAACCTTTCATCCGAGATGTTTTCACTGCATTCCTCACAAACGCCGTAGGTTCCCGCCTCAATCCTGTCCAGGCCATCTTTGATTTTTGATATCAGTTTTCTTTCCCTGTCTCTAATCCTGAGCTCAAAATTTCTGTCCGACTCCATAGATGCTCGATCTGTGGGATCAGGAAAATTTTGATTCTGATCAGTCATTACACTGAGAGTCTTATTGGCGTCTTCCAAAAGCTCATTTAGTCTTTGGGTCAGTAAGTTTTTGAAATATTCTTGTTTCTTTTTACTTATCATGGTTTTGCCCTGTGTTTTCGAATAAAATTTGATGACCTCTTAAAATCCCTATTTCCCCTCGAGAGGTGAGGAAGGGATTGAGTATAAAATAGAATTTCTTGATCATGAAAGTTATCATTTCTCAAAAATAATGTAAAGCAATAGCAACAAATGTTTTTATCGTTGATTTTTGCTACATCATTTCTTTAGCCTTTTCCACAGATGTTTCCCCTTCCTCTTTTTGCCTGATAC
>JBDRPB010000157.1:0-4922 GCA_043809485.1 Pseudomonadota bacterium
TTATGAAAGATACTTATAAAACGATCGGAAAAAATATCCTTCGAATCGGTGCTGTTGAAAGGCTGAAAGGGGAACCCATTTTCAGTGCTGACATGGAACTTGAAGACCCATTAACCCTCAAGGTTTTGCGCAGCACCCGAGCCCATGCCAGGATTGTGAAAATTGATATTGAAAGCGCCCTTCAGGTCAAAGGCGTTGTAAGGGTTTTTACTGCCAGCGATGTGCCGGGGAATAATCTGACGGGAATTATCAATAAAGACAGACCCCTCCTGGTATCCGACAAGGTGCGTTTTATTGGAGACGCAATTGCGCTTATTGCAGCAGAAAACGAACAAGCAACCGAAAAAGGCGTGAATGCAATCAATGTAGTCTATGAAGACATCCCTGCTGTTTTTGATCCGGAAGAGGCCTTGAAAGATAGCGCTCCAAAGATCCATGAAAAGGGTAATCTCCTTTTCACACGAAAAGTAAAAAAAGGGAATATAGATAAGGCCTTTGAGAATTGCCAGGCAGTGGTTGAAAAGACATATCAGACGTCCTGTCTTGAGCATACTTATCTGGAACCTGACGCGGGTGCCGGATACGTGGAGAGGGACGGCACCATTGTCATATTTGCTTCTACCCAGAATCCCCATTATGACCACAGCGATGTAGTTTCAATTCTGGGGGTTGAAGATGAAAAAGTGCGTATTATCCAGGCCGCCACAGGCGGTGGATTTGGATCCAAACTGGACCTTAACGTGCAGGGATTTATCGGACTTGCCCTTTACCACCTGAAAAGGCCGGTGCGATATGTGTACAGCAGGGAGGAGGCATTCCTGGCCACGGCCAAACGGCATCCCCTGACAATGATCGTGAAGACAGGGGCCGACAGCAAGGGAAGGCTGCTGGCCATGCGCGCCCGGATTATTTGCGATACCGGTGCCTATGCCTCATATGGGATCGCCGTGGCTTCACGGTCGGCTGTTCATGCCACAGGACCCTATGAAATAGAGAATGTAGACATAGAAGCTCTCTGCGTTTACACCAACAAGCCATTTTCCGGGGCAATGAGAGGCTTTGGGGCCCCACAGATGGCCTTTGCAAATGAATCGCAAATGGATCTTCTTGCAAAAGAACTTAATATGGATCCGCTTGAGATTCGGCGTGTTAACATGTTCAAAGAGGGTTCTGAGACAGCAACCGGGCAAAAACTTACAGAAAGCGTTGGGATACTTGAGTGCCTTGATGCCATCCAGCCGTACTATAAAGATGCCATGAAAAACTGGCGAACGGCTGAATCATCTCCATTCAAACGCAAAGGTGTTGGCATCGGGGCCATGTGCTATGGGATAGGAAACACGGGGATGCGGAATCCTTCTACAGCCCGGGTCGAGATGGATCCTGCCGGATCGGTGACCCTTTATACGGGATGTGCGGACATCGGGCAGGGATCAACAACAGTGCTTGCCCAGATCGTGGCAGAGACACTTGGTCTGGAAACGGATGCGATTCAACTTGTTGTCGGTGATACAAAATATACCACAAATGCGGGGGCGACATCTGCCAGCCGGCAAACCTACATTTCGGGAAATGCAGTCAAAGAAGCGGCCGAAAAGTTGAGAGAACTACTCATGACAGGGGCCGTTGATGTGTTAAAGGTAGGAAAGGCCTCCTTGATGCTCGATTCCGGTTTTGTTGCGGACTCCAATGACAACGCGAAAAGGGTTTCCTTCTCAAAGCTTGCCACTCGCTCCTACAAAAAGGGGCTTCCTTTTGTGTGCCAGGGATATTTCGATCCGGAGACCGTGCCCCTGGATACGGAAACCGGACAGGGTGTCCCCTATTCCACTTATGCGTTTGCCTGTCATCTGGCCTTTGTTACAGTGGATACAATGACAGGGGAAGTCAGTGTAGAAAAAATTGTGGCAGCCCATGATGTGGGAAAGGCAATTTATCCCGAGGGAGTTATTGGCCAGATCTGCGGTGGTGTGGCCATGGGGATCGGCTTTGCCCTGATGGAAGATTATATGCATGGGCAAACTGAGTCTATGAAAGATTATTTTATCCCCACATGTAAGGACATGCCTGAGGTTATCCCCATTATTGTCGAATCGAGAGAACCCACCGGTCCTTTTGGGGCAAAGGGAGTGGGAGAGCCGGCCCTTATACCAACGGCCCCCGCGATACTGAATGCGATTAATGATGCGTTGGGAGAACGAATATACAGCTTGCCTGCAAATCTGGAAAGGGTGTTGGAGGCAAGTATTAGATCGGGCTGTTTTGGTTCAAAGGAGATATAGCCATGGCAAAAGTCTTACTAAAAAACATTGGAACCTTGGTGAGTGGCAACATTGATGAACCGATTCTCCAGGCAGACGCTATCTGGATCGATGAGGGTGTGATTAAAAAAGTGGGCAGCCTTCAGGATATGGATGAAAGTGATGCGCAGATGGTTATCGATTGTAAAGGAACGACCGTGACACCGGGGCTAATTGATTCTCATTGTCATACAGTACTGGGCGATTTCACACCTCGGCAAAACCAGATGGGCTTTTTAGAAAGCGAACTGCACGGGGGCGTCACCACCATTATTTCAGCGGGAGAAGTTCACTTGCAGGGAAGACCCAAGGACCCGGCAGGTACCAAGGCCCTGGCTATACTGGCGGCCAAATCTTTCAGTAATTTCAGGCCGGGTGGCGCCAAGGTCATAGGTGGTTCATTGATCCTTGAAAAAGGGCTTACAAAAGAGGACTTTGAAGAGATGGCCCGGGAGGGTGTGCGCACCGTTGGAGAAATCGGATTGGGAAGTGTGAAGAGCCCGGAGGAAGCGGCACCAATGGTTAAATGGGCCAAAGAAATGGGAATGACGGTCATGATGCATACTGGAGGCACCTCCATTCCTGGGAGCAGTGTTGTGACAGCGGATATGGTGATTCAGACCGATCCTGATATCGTATCCCATCTCAATGGCGGGCCTACGGCCATTCCCATGGACGAAGTGAAGAAACTAATCTATGAAACCCAGCTCACCCTGGAAATTGTCCATTGCGGAAATCCCCTGGTGGCCGTGGAGGCAGGGAAAATGATAGTTGACGCAAAGGCTATGGGACGTGTCATCATTGGAAACGACGCCCCCTCCGGCACTGGCGTCATTCCCCTGGGTGTTCTGAGGGTGCTGAACCTGCTTGCCAGCCTTACGCCCATCAAGCCGGAAGAGGCCCTGTGCATGGCAACGGGCAATACGGCACGAGTACACAAATTGAACAGCGGCATCATTGTCGAGGGCAGGGAAGCGGACCTGGTTATAATGGATACACCTATGGGATCTGTTGGGGAAGATGCCCTGTCTGCCATTGAAGCGGGGGACAACCCCGGAGTGGCCATGGTACTGGTGGATGGGGAAATAGTGGTTTCCAGGAGCCGGAATACGCCACCGCCTGTTAGGACACCGGTTGTGGTGAGAGCACCTTAAAATTGACGATTTTCGATTGACTATTGATTATTGAAAGACCTCAATAATGTTAATTTAAAACGCTATTTTGTCTTAGAAGCCATATGAAAGTTGACCTTGAAAAATGTACCGGATGCGGATTTTGCGTCAGGGATTGCCCTGTTGGTGCTGTTCGCCTGGTAAAGAAAAAGGCGGTCATTAAAGAGAGTTGCACTGACTGTGGTGCATGCATCCGGGTTTGTGAGCCGGGGGCTTTGGTGCGCGATGAAGTTCCAGCTACCGGATCGGTTCAGTGTGATGCCTGTCCCATCGTATGCTGGATCAAACCCGGATACATAGGCGCATGCCATCGATATAAAAATGTGAATAAAAAGCTCGTGCGTGTCACCCCACTCCATACGTATGATATGGTTTCTGATGTTGTGGGACCGGATCCAATTGAAGCAATACGCCGGCCCTTGATTACTGCAATTGGGGCAGGGACTACCTATCCGGACTGCAAGCCAGCGCCAGCTATTGTCAGGGGTAAACAGAATGACGTTGATGTGGTTACCGTTGTAACTGAGGCTCCTTTGAGCTACAGCGGCATCATGGTCAAGATCGATACTGATGTCCCTGTAGGAGGGGAGGGGGCGCCTGTGCTTGTTGGTAAGAGAAAGGTGGGCATGGTGGTCACCGAGCAATACGGCTCTAAGATGTTGTCTATTGGTGGGGTAAATCTCCTTACCGGCAAGGACGGTTTTGCGGTGGCCAGAACTATCACAGACATTGCCAACCAAAAACCAGTTAGGCTGAAAATAGAAGGGGGCAGCAGGCTTGAAGTTCAAGTTGGTCAGACCCCCATCATCAATGGCCAGCGTCCCGATAACATGAGGGTTGGATGTGGGAGCGCCACACTGGGTCTTTTCGCCCCACTACTACTGGAATCAGCCGACGAGGTGATTATTCTCGACTCCCACGTTACGAGTTTGATGAGTGAGCATGCGGCCGGACGATTCGTGGGCGCAAGGCCTTCAGGCATCAAACTGAAATTCGAGCAGAGCACTCCCGGACGCTACTTCGGCGACCACGGGAAAGGATGGGGAGGTACATCCATCATCAAACCCGTTGATGTCATTACCGGGATTGACCGTAATGTTGCGCGGGTGGGCATGATAATCCTGATCACCGAGACAACCGGTCAGAAGGGTGTTATGTTTGAGCTTAGTAATGATGGCAGTCTCGTGGAGGTACCGATATCTGAGAATGCCAGAAAGGCATTGAAGACCATATCTTCCAGTTGTGAGCCTTCCTTAGTATCAGCAATCTATATGGGAGGTACCGGGGGGAGCGCCAGGGCCGGTGTGACACTTTATCCTGTGAAGCTGACACAAGCTGTACACGCGGCTAAGGCCAATCTCACTGTTGGCGGAGCCCCTGTTTTCATTTTGCCTGGTGGGGGAATCAATTTTTTAGTGGACGTCGGGAGGGTTAAGGCCGGCTCTTTCTA
>JBDRPB010000158.1:0-2248 GCA_043809485.1 Pseudomonadota bacterium
ATAAAAACCAAATAGCGATAAGACTTCATTTTGCAAATCTTTGAAGTGAAGAAGCGCTTCTTCCACTTTGTTTTTCAGACACTCAAAAGTGGGGAAATAATGAAGGTGGATTTCTTTTTCTTTTATCTTTTTCCACAATTTTTCAATGGGATTGTAATCGGGAGAATAAGAAGGCAGATTGTATACCGTTAGGCGGTGCGCTTTTTTATCAAAAAACCGCCTCATGGCTTTACTGGTATGGTATCTGGCACCATCCTGTATCAGGACAATGTGCTTTCTGGTCTTTGACAGCACTTCGGTCAAAAAGGCTTCGTAGGACTCAGAGTTTAAGCGCCCCTTGTCATGTCCTTTGCAAAAAAAGCGGCCTGAAAAATAGTCAATTAAGCCAAAAACTTTATAACCCCGACGAGTTCCCGAGGTTTTAACTACGGGCTGTTGTCCCCTTTTAGCCCAGGTGTATGTCAAAGAGCCCCATTGAGGAAAAGAGGCTTCATCACCAAACAGAATATAGGCATGCTTTTCTAGGGCGAGTGTCAAGATTTCGGGCCATTTTTCCTGTAACCACTCTTGGCGCTTCAAAGAATCTTTATGATCGGCTACAAACTTGGCTTTTTGATACGAAAACCCCATATTTTTAAGCAGCTGGGGGATGTAATATGCGGAATATTGCACTCCAAATCTTTCATAAATCAAATGCTGTATCATGGGACTACGCCAGCAGGCTCCAGGAAACCCTGCCTTGTCAGGTCCTTCTGTGATAAGCTTATCCAGCTCTTTTCTTTGCGTCTTGGTCAATTTAGGGGGCCTCCCAGAGCCTTTCTTTGATTTCAAGCCCTCTACTCCTTTTAACAGCAAGGCATTGACCCATAAACGAATGGATTCTTCACTTACTTTCAGATTTGTCGCTATCACTGAATAAAGGATTCCTTCGGATACAGCCAGTACTGCCAGTATCCGCTTGACCATGCGCAGATCTCCGGAGTTTTGCGCTTGCTTGAGCATTTCATCACATTTTCTCCGGCTTTGGTTCTTTAAGCTGATTCTGATCTTTTTTGCATTGGGACCTCCTTTTGAGCGCAGTTTTAATCACCTTCATACATTTTTTGGTGAGTTTTGTCCCGCAAAAAATGAATTCAACCCCAAAAAAGTTTTCGTAAGGTCTATAGTGAGGTGACAATGTTTAAATTCATTCACGTAGCCGATGTTCATTTGGATAGCCCATTGCGCGGCCTATCTCGCTATGAGTCCGCACCTACGGAATCTATTCGTGATGCATGCCGAAGAGCTTTCGAAAACCTTGTAGATTTGGCCATTGAAGAAAAAGTCTCATTCGTTTTGTTGGCAGGCGATCTCTATGACGGTGACTGGAAAGATTACAGTACCGGCATATTTCTTAGCCAGCAAATGGGCCAACTCGGCCAGCACGATATCTCAGTTTTTACCGTTTCGGGTAACCACGATGCCGCCAATCGAATTACCAAAGCTCTTGATAGCCCAGCCAACATGACGATTTTATCGTCTCGGAAGGTTGAAACAATAAGACTGGATGATGTAGCTGTTTCGATCCATGGGCGAAGCTTTGGAACCCAGCATGTTGATGAAAATCTCGCAGCGGGATTTGCTGCCGCCGAAAAAGGCATGTTCAACATCGGCCTTCTCCACACCAGCCTTGATGGCCGAGAAGGTCATGCGGTTTATGCCCCTTGTTCAATAGATGATCTTCGTTCCAAGGGCTACCAATACTGGGCATTGGGGCACATTCACAAACAGGAGTTTGTGTCAGAAGACCCCTGGATTGTGTTCCCTGGCTGTGTTCAAGGACGCCATATTCGAGAGACCGGTGCTAAGGGATGTGTACTCGTCACCGTCAAAGACGGCGCTGTGAGCGCAGTAGATAAGTGTCCATTGGATGTTTTGCGTTGGGCCCTCTGCATCGTCGATCTAACAGATGCTGCTGAAATGCGAGAGGTGCTGGATCGCACTCGAAAAGCCATTGAAAACGAACGACCATCAGCTGACGGCCGACCCATCGCAATGCGCATCCGTTTTGAAGGGGCAACCGCGATATCGGGTGAACTCGCCGCTTACCCAGAACGACTTGAACAACAAATCAAAGCGCTTGGTGCAGAAATCGCTGATGATGATTTGTGGATAGAGCGTGTCGAAAATGCGACTGTCGGCAAACTCGATTTGAATTCGACCTTGTCCGATGATAGCGCATTCGGGAAACTACTCAAAGAGATATTAG